>JAJYSL010000093.1 GCA_021793595.1 Acidobacteriota bacterium | reverse complement strand
TCTGCCAGCAACTTGTCGATCAACCCCGTGTCCATCTCCATACGATCTCCTCTCCATACATTAGAAAAGATCGTTTACACAAAATGGTTTACACCCTCGGTGGATCGGAGAGAATCCATTGTGGCACCTGGTCTGCCCGATCTTTTGTACCAGCGAGATTGCTAGTGTAGCGCAACGTTGATCGGCTTGCCGCTTATCGCTGTAACCCCACCTGCTCTGAGCGGACGACGCTGCCGTCCGTTCTTACTGCCTCGACATAGAACTGAAAGCTTGTGTCCTCATTCCGGAATGGCAGGCTGAACTCGTAGGGATACAGCCGTTTGGTCTGACGGACCCAATTATCCAGGTCCTTATACACGAGAGTTGCTGCGGTGATTTCCTGCTCAGTGGCTTCCAGCCACACATAGATCGTCTCCAGTGACCTGCCCATGGAGATCAGCATGGCGTTGATTTGACCGAAAGGGGATTGCACGAAACGGTAGCTTTGGTCCGACAGCCGGGGCGCCCCGGCATCGAAGTACTGGGCTTGGAACTGAGAAACTATAGTCAGTCCGTCGATTGCCAGCACGGTAATTCCTCTTGGTAATAATGATGCCGTGAGCCTGTCCCGACTCATCTGCGTGCTCTCTGACGCAACGTTGTTGCGCCAAACACGAACGGGATATTGACGAGCAGAGTCGACGGGAACAATATTAGGATCGAGCCGCATCTCGGTGCTCAGCATCGTATCACTCTGGTTGGTCAGGATGAGATACAGGGTGTTTTTCCCGTACGCGGAAACATAGTTCACCTCCGGGTTTTCAATGCGGGCCAGCGCGCGCGGCATGTAAAGTGTGATCCCACCCTCTCCGTAAATCGTTCCTTGCCGATCGCCATATACCTTGCTTTGCAGATAGGCGTAACCCTGCGCATAGCGCGAAGGGAACATTACCTTACCTTCGGAGCGGGTAAATGTCTCGGAGATCAGGTAGTCAATCAAAAGCGCGATTTGCGGCAGTATATGGTTGTAGTAAATATTGTTATAGGTCAGCTCCGGCCAGGGCCGGAGGGGATAGTCGGGATGCTGATAGGTGGTCGTGTAATCGTCGCGGATGGTATAGCCAGGATAGTTTTCGTATCGCCCAATAACGGCTGCACGCGCAATGTCGCGGAAGATACCATCGCCCGTATAGTAAGAAAGCCGCAACATATATGGAGCGTAACAAGTAAGAAATACCGCGGGATTTCCTTCGTAGGTCGTGGAGGCTTCCGGTGTGAGACCGATTTGCGAAACTCGCCACGCTGGCACGTTTTGTTGCGGAGCACGAATGGGCTTGCGGTCCGAGATGTGAGTCGGATTCCGCTGTGTCATGCTCGTCTGTGAGCCCTTGTTCACGACGACTTCATGGTCCGGGACCTGTGGCTGGAGCCAGACATACTCTGCGTAGAGCCGGCCTCCTGCTTCGGCAGCTTCCAGGAAGCGCCGGTCCTGGGTAGTCTCAAATAACTCGAGGAGGTCGATCCACTTGGGAGCGAAATCCGTCCAGAATTGTCCGCCAGCTGCAATGTGCACATCGCTGAAGTCCGACTGCGCCCGGTCGATTCGGCGGGAGATGTACTTTTCCGCCGCCGCGCGGGCATGGTCGAGATAGCTCGCATCTCCGGTCATCCTGTACATGGCGAGCAGATCCTGGAAGCTGCCGGGTTCGCTGACCATTTCCAGGTTGAGTCTTCGGGGCTGCGTCGACAGGACTTTCGCGTAATGGGAAAAGACCGCGCTTCGGTCACGTGACATCGAGTAAAGCGCGGCCAGCTCCGACACTTCCGCACAGGGGCCCTTCATCAGATGCGAAGCATTCTGTCCTTTGATTGATTCCGCATCGGAGTAAAGATATTTCTGGCGCGACATCATGTATTCGAGCATGGGAAGGGCGCGCCGCCGATAAATTTCCGGGCTGTCGCGAATGATGGCCAGCGATAAAGGATGTAAAGCCGAGACGACTTTGACGGTGCCGACAACATCGGTTGTGTAATCGAAGCCTTTCAGCTCAGGAACCCATCCACAGTAAGTGTCGTTCATGACCAGATCGACCATGTTATCGAGGGTAGTATTCAGGGATGCAGGACCGTTGCTCCGATAATCGCTAAAGCCGTAAATGTCGCGCGCGGTATGCCGGAAGGTGTCGAACCACATCTCGTCGCGAAGGAAGATGCGTACACGCAGCTCGGCTGTCCCGCCAACGCTTAGATTCGATTCAGGCTTGCCGAATACAGGAACGAAGCCCATAGGCTGGGCATTACCCGCAGCATTGCGGAGTGCGACTCCGAAACGCGCATTCTCAAAGGTGGGCAGACGAAATGGCGCCTCGGAGGGGTCGATAACCACACCGATAGTGCCGGCGCCAGACTTCACAAAGGTCGCCGGAAGCGAGCACATATGTTCCATGGAGAGGAAAGGGCGCGCAGGGAAACGGAGCTCCTGCCAAACCAAGGGCTGCCACAGCCACGAGATTGCGCCCGGATCAACCTCCGGCGCCCCGGTATATCCGATGGAATACCAGCCCGGCACCAGCGCAACGAGTTTGAAGCTGATCACGGGGTCGGACGGTCTGGGCGGGAGTTGAACCTCAGCCTCAATGCGAAAGCGCGGATCCGAGTCAAAGATCCATTGGACGTTGTGCCCGGCGATTTCTGCGCGCTTCGCCTCGCAAGAAATGATCTCGGCTGATTGGAACAGGTCTGGGGTTCGATCCCCTGAGTCACGAAGGCGCCACGACGGAACCTCGAAATTTGTCTCCTGATCGAGAACCATGTGAAGCTGGGGATCCTCGCGTGAAAGCAGAACCGAGAAGCGGGGCCGAAAAATGGCTGTTTTCGCTGCTAAAGCTATCTGGATGGATCCGTCTCTTTGAACGTGGAAGCTGCCTGTACTCTCGGGCAGCGCGGCAGCATGGCGACCTTTCGCGACAACGGAGAGGAGCGCCGTATAGACGGAGCTGCTGAGAAAGGTTCGCCGGTCGATCGTCATCTCTTTTTCGTCCTCCAGGGATTGATCTTTTCTGCCTTCTGCACGTTAATCGCCGAAACCGTGCGGTGGTAACTTTCCCCCCTGCCGAGTGCAATTTAAACTGCGACAGCAGGGGGAGAGATATCTTTCAGAGCCTGCGTATCGATGCGAACGCCGAGGCCAGGAGAGTCAGGTACATAGATGTAGCCTTGCTCCATCCGCAGCGGCCGCTCGAAGAGCCCTTCGCCGAGAGGGTTAACTCCGATCCAATACTCCATGACGAGCGTGTTGGGCATCGCGGCTCCGAGATGGGCGCTTGCCGCAAAGGAAATCAATGAGCCGATGCTTACATGCGGGGCGAACGAGGCGCCAAACGCATCGGCCAGCTCCGCAATGCGCCGGCATTCAGTGATGCCGCCGGCACGGCAGACATCCGGCTGAACAATGTCGAGGCCTTTGCGGCGAAGAAATTCGAGGGTCTCGTATCTCGAAGTCAGTGAGTCCAGCGCGATGGGAATGTCAAGTTCCTGCGCGAGATCGGAGTATCCCTCGACGTCCTCGGGAGGAATGGGCATCTCAAAAAACACGGCTCCCAGCTCTTCAAGCTGTTTGCCCATCCACAAAGCCTGAGTCCGGTCATAAACTCCGGCGGCATCTGCATAAAGGAGAAAGTCGTTTCCCAGCTTCTCCCTGAGGATCTGCGCACAACGTAAATCTCCGTGAACATCACGGCCCATGGCTAGCTTCAGACCAGTAAATCCGCAGTCGCGAATTCGGATAGCGTCGCGCACAAGCTTCTCCAACTCCTCTTCGCTGGCGTTGCGCGGCAGAGTAGGAAGGCCGGAAGCGTAGGTGCGGACCGGATTTCGAAAGCTCCCGCCGAGAAGAGTCGCGATCGACGAGCCATGAATTTGTCCAAGCATGTCCCATACGGCAATATCGATCCCGCTCATCGCCTCAAGGTAGAAACCGGCCCGATGTCCACGCACGCGCATACCGGCATACATTCGCTCCCACAGGACGGACACCTGGCGAGGGTCGCTGCCGATCGCGATCGGAGCCAATAGCAGATCGATAATGCTTTTGGTCACCTCCGGAGCTACAGGGGCTTTTGCCTCGCCCCAGCCAGTGAGGCCGTCATCTGTCGTCAGCCGGACGAGGACGGTGTCGATGGTCTGCGAGTAGATAAATTTCCGCCGCTGCGGCGCAGGGAATTCCGCCGAGAGCTCTCGGCGATGCGACTCGGCGTTCCAAGCACGACTGCCCCAGTAGGTCTCACTGTCGATCGGCTTCGCTGTGACGGCGAACGCGTCAACCCTGGATATTTTCATTTTGTCCTCCTGCCTTCATGCTCAATAGCAGCAGCAACGGGCCCTGTCCCCACGGAAAGACACCGAAAGGACGAGTGGCATACATACGCCGCGTCCCTATCGGCGTTGCGTCGCTCACTAACTGCAACGCGCCGTTTGGACCGACCTGCTGCAGGATGGCGGCACACGCTGCGTCTGCCATCGACTTAAACTCACTCACCTCGAGACCTCGGCGATTAGCCGCGGGAATCGCGTAGGCGATCATGGCCGCGAGCGTGGTCTCGAGACCGGTAGTAGGGTCGTTTAATACCGTGTGCCATAAGCCCGAAGCATCCTGGAGCGTTGCGAGGCCACGCAGAAGAAGTGTGAGGCGCTCAGCGATTTCGGTTCTCGCGGGATGAGCGCCGGGGATGCACGCCAGGGTTTGCGCCATTCCCATTACCGCCCAGCCATTGCCGCGCGCCCACAGCTCTCCATTGCAGCCGCAGGCGCTTTCGTATCCATGCCACATCAAACCGCTTGTTTCGTCCTGCAGCAGGCGGGCATACGCCAGCAACTCTCGCGTCGCCCCGCGCAGGTAGATTTCTTCATCGGTAATGGCAAAGAGGGCTGCCAGGAAGGGGGCGTCGACATCCATCTGATCGACCCAAATCTGGTTTTTCCACCCCGGCTGCCCGAAACGATGCAGCTTAGCTCCGTATTGGTTCTCAGGTAGCGAGTTATAAAGTACCGCTAAATTGCGCGCGCCACGGAGAAAATCGTCATCTCCGGTCTGGCGATACAGCGAGAGGATTGAGATACCCGGAGCTAAGTGGTCTTCCGGGTGAGAGCCGATTCCTCTCGCGAGTGTTGCGCGAACCATGGCCTCGACAAAGCCACGCGGTTCTCCGTCGCGCAGACATTCCGAGGCAGCGAGCAGCCCTTCGAGCGCAATTGCCTCTCCAAAGCCCCACATGCGGAAGGGCAGGCGCATGGTGCGCGTGGCTACGCTCCGAAGCCGATCAAAGCTCATCGTTCCGCCGTTATTCTCATCTCTCATGCTGCCGCCGATTGCAATTGCGGGTCCGTATCGATGCGCCAGCGCTTGTCGCGTAACAGGTAAACCGCAACCAACGCGGCAGGATGCAGCGTGCCCAGCACGTAAAACGTAGCCAGGTATCCCGAGTGGGCGAGGGAATGCGCGATCAACTGCGTGGAAACCAATCCTCCCAGGCCGCTGCCCGCGGCGATTATCCCAAACGCCGTAGCCACCTTATCTTGGGGAAAGAGATCCATCACGGCTGCGCCGAGCGTGATCAGCCACGCCATGTGCGCGAAGGTGACGACAGATGCGAAGATGATAGTGCCGCGCAAGGAGGGGGTCAGCCCCACCAGTGGAGTCAGCAGGATGAGGCCCGCGGCAAAAGTCATCACGGTGCGGCGTGCATGCAGGATCTGCATGTGGCGGCGGATCAGCGGACCTGACGCCCAGCCGCCGGCGATGGAACCGATGTCGGCCGCGAGGTAGACAATCCACGCGACATTTCCCAAGTGTTTGAGCGAGAGATGCCGCATATTCGAGAGATATTTGGGGTACCAGAACAGAAAAAAGTACCAGAGCGGGTCGGTCACCATTCGTATAGCTGTGAGCAGCCACAAATTTCTGTCTACCAGGAGGGTTTTGAGGAGCGGCCTCGCAAGATTTTCGCCGCGAGGTGGTGCTTGGGGCTGCTCCGCATCGCGATAGATAAACAGCCAGGGAACGATCCACACCAACCCGGCAATGCCGGTGATGAAGAAGGCCGACTGCCAGTCGAAGCGCAGCGTAAGTGAGATAATGAGCGGCGGGGCAACGACCGCGCCAACCGTAGCGCCGGCCGTATATAGGCCGATGGCCAGCGCGCGCTGCTCGGGGCCGAAGAGTTCGCCGACGACTTTGGGAGCTGCGACCCAGATTCCGGCCTCGCCGATGCCCAGCAGAAAGCGGCTCGCTCCCAAGGCCACGGCCGAGTGCGCCAGGGGGGATCAGTTCGGCGAGCGACCACCAGCAAATGAACAACGCCGCGCTCAGGCGCACTCCGAGCCGGTCGCAGACCGGCCCGGTCAGGACGTAAGCGATGGTATAGGACAGAAGAAAGACGGATACGATATTGCCGTAGCCGACGTTATCGAGGTGAAATACGCGCTGAATTACCGAGGCGAGAAGTGAAAGAGTCTGGCGGTCAATATAATTCAATACAGTCGCCAGGAAGAGCAGGAATAATATCCACCAGCGCATGGCTTTGATTTGTGGTCTCATACTGCTCTCTTCGTCCCCTACGACTTACTCTGGAGCCAACAACTTATTTCGAAATCAATGACAGCGCGAATCCGATCCTTGCTGTGGTTCACGCGGCTGCTACTTCACAGGATATTTCCTCCAGGCAAAACCCCCTTCACATCCAGCGGCGAGCTGAAGGCGGTCGCTTCCCATACCGTCTCTACACTGTCGAGACCTTCGAGGCAAAATGCTGTTCCGCGCTCCACGGCTTCGGTCAGGCTGAGCAGCTCATTGAGCAGCTCGAGCGCGGCCAGATAGTATCGGCCATACCAGGGATATCCGCTGCCACCGCGAAACAACTGCCAGAAGCCGAGGACGGGGAAAAGCTTCGTGTCCCAGCGGAGAGCCCATCCCAGCTTGCGGTGGGGATTGACGATCGCGCACCATCCATCCTGAAACTGCTCCAGGCACAGAAAGTCGTGGCTCCTGATTTCATGTGCAGACGCGTGGCCGCCCGCGACAGACTTCCTTCCTGCGCCACCACAATGACGCAGGTCAGGTCGTGGATGGTGATTTCGTCCTGCATGTCGAACCTCGGCTATAAAAAGAGAGACACGACGTAGAGCGATGCGAAGTGTTGACCTGTTGTCGATTATTGTCCTGCTGCCAGTTTGGACTCTGTTCACGTAAACATGAACTCCGCAGTCATCTTGCAGGAGACGCTCGGAATCAGGCGAACCCATTGCGCGCTGAAGGCATCTTCGAAGAGAACGGGGTGATATCCGCCTCCATTCAGCTTGATGGTTTCGTACTTCTCCCAGGTGCCGTTGCCCAGAAAGTCGATCTGGATTTCTACCTCGGCAGTCTTCTCCGACACGAGGTGCAGTACCTTGCGGCGAAAGTCCGTGAAGAGGAACGGATCGGACGGCGCGCCGGCTGTCACCGCGTCATTGCGCCATGGGCCTCCCCAGCCCTGGGGCTGGCCCCAACTCCACAGGTCGTCTGACTTGCCGAACCAGATGCCGCTTTGCGGCTGGCCCAGCACAGCATTGTTGTCCACATTGGGCGTCGTTTCATTGCCACCGATGGCCAGCAGGCCGCGGAAGCTGCAGTAATCCGGGATGGTACGCAAGTGCTGGCATACGGGTTTGACGCCCCAAATGTGGCCTTCAAACGCAATCGGCTGCAGCTCATAGAACATGCCTTGAATGTCCATCATGAAGTGCTCGGTTTCAATCTCGCGAATGCGCATCCACTCCGTCTGCCAGCCTTGTTCAAATGCATGTGACGCCTTGGGCAGGCGATAGTGCTGCCACTCGCCGTTCACCAGCGCATCGAGCAATACCGACCTCTCGTCCCAGCCCGAGCTGAACATCACACTTCCCATATTTTGCCGGGCCGCAACATCCATATGAGGCTTGTCCGAGATTCTGCGCCAGCTTTTGCCTCCGTCCCATTCAAACAGCCCGGCATCCGTTTGCCCATAAGCGAAGAAGCCGTTGTTTGTTACCACCACACGCCCCTGCGCGGTATAGCCGCCCTTGAAGTGGGGTTGCTGTTTGATGTTCATGTCAGCGGTGATGTCGAACAACACGCGGGGCTTCAAATCAGTAATATCCATCTCAAGGAATAGGCCTTCCATCGTCTGATAGTAGACGCGGTTCTCCGGATCGGTGAGATGCGGCATCGTGGATGTGAGGCGGTGGCCGAGCAGTCCCTCGATGCGCCGCCACGCTCCGCCGGCGTCGATGATGTAAGGCCCGATGATGCATTGATTCGAGTGATGGTGGATGAAGCGGTTGGCATGGACGCCGTTGATCACATCGAGCTGTGTCGGCTTCAGCGTCTCATCGATGCGGTACAAGCCGAGCCCGCTGCCACTTTTTGCGCCGCTCGCCTTGCCGCCGGTGCCAGAGGAGTTGTAGGTCATGGCGTACAGCCCGTCAGCCCAGGGCATCAGAGCACCGATGCCGCACTCGGTACGTCGCGGGTCATCGTCGCCTTTGAAGCCGACGTTGGGAATTCCCGGGAGGAAACTCTGAGCACATGTATAGCCGGCGGAACCTGCGAGCGCGGCCAAGACGGAACGGCGGGATAGCGATCGTGCGAAGGAAAGCATCGGTCCTCTCTTTCGTCAGAAGTTAGTAACGATCCTCCGGCTGAGCCGGAAAGTCATTCATTGAGTAGTCAGGTCGCCATCAGCATCAGAGCCAACGGACGTTCCAAAGGCGCTTCCACTAATTACTAAGTCTTGATTCTCATGGGTGCGATGAAGCAAGACAACCTCCTATCGGCGATCATATGAAGCATCTCCCTAGGAAAACCGGTAACCAAAAAATAGGTCAGAAGGAGCGCCCGCCGTTACTTCCGATTTGCGCCACGTACCTCCCCAGCCATGCGGTTGTCCCCACTTCAGAGGTCATCAGGGATGACGAACCAGATATCGCATTGCGGCTGACCTGCGTTGGCCTCAACTCCTCTTCTGCCGCATACTGAAAACTATCCCACAGCTTCGTTATAGACACGCACCTCATAGATGCGTGCACTCGGGGAGCCATTCGTTTCCTGAACATGGATTCGTAGCCGGTCCGATATGGTGGTCTCCACTGAATGCACGCGGCGGCGCATGTAGTTGTCCGTTTCCTTGGCGATGGTCCTCCATTCGCTTCCCTGGGGAACGGCGATTTCGTATCGCTTCACGCACTCTGGATAGCGGAAGAGTGGCAGACGAATGCGGCGGTCCGTGTCGGTATCGAAGGTGATCTGCACCTGATTGAACTGGACTGGATGGGGAAAGCGCAGTTCCACCCATGCGGGAAGCCCCTGCGAAGGGTCAGAGACGAAGAGGTTTGTCCAGAGGTCCGGACGGTTGGTGCCGCGTACGACGTTGCTCGCGGGATAGGGATGTTGCTCCGGCAGCACCCGGAGGGCAAAGCACTGGCCATTGGTAAAAGGACGCCACATCGTGCCGCCGGGAAGGTCGGCCGCCGTAGTCCCAGCCGGAATCCTCGACGCCTCCCCTTCCGTTTCCTTGAAGAGTGCCCAGCCAATCTCGGAATTCCGTTCGATATGTGCAAAATAGAGGCTTCCCGGCTCGGTCCCGGCGTGCAGCGGGAAGGAGATGTGTCCCTTGAAATACGGGGGAATGGACGCAACGGCGGTTGCAATCTCCCGCGATGGCCGCATGTCCCAGACGTGCCCCGCCTGGCGCAGACACAGAGAGACAGTCTGCACCGTCCCCGATTTGGACTCCATCAGAAGCTCAACTCGTTCCAACCTATTTGTCGACACCGGGAAAAGCTGGCCCAGAGGAAAGCTGGCAGGGTGGAAGGCATCCGACTCCGGAAATTCGAGCCGGGCATCTCCGCTGGCGGTGACCTCGGCGGTGCGCGCCAAGTCGCGGGCATCCGTATTCACGACACCGGGAATCGAAGCGTCTTGCCGCAGCAGCAGTTGTTGTAGCTCAGCGGCGTGCCGCGCGGCAACGGCCCTCGGCTGGCATCGATATTTTTTACATAAGGCCGCAGCCAGCCCCACTCCCTGGCCAACCATTGCGCCAGTCGGCAACACCCGCGAAGAAGCGAAGGCCACATAACTGGCGCTGATCGGACGACCCGCCGTTAGCAGATTGACGACGTTGCGCGAATAACATGCGCGCAGCGGGATCCCGTAGGGAATGGTGCCCATGGTTGGGAAATTTGCATCGGACCGCGGCGGCGGGTAGGGGGCGACATGCCGCTCCAGGATTCCTCCCGGGACGTGAATGTCGATTCCCCATGCACCGTATGCGATGTCGTCGGGGTGCGCAGACGGATTGCGCACGTCCTTTTCCACCAGCACGTAGTCACCCAATATCCGGCGCGATTCCCGCTTATAGGGCCAGAAGCCGACAAACTCCAATGCATAGTTGGCTGCCCGGGCACGCACGCCATCGTCGGTACACCGGTTTTTGATGTGGTCCCAGACCCCCAGCAACTGACGGAGCGCCTCATCCCGAATCGCCTCGTTGTCCTTGATCGGATGCAGTGGGGAACCCACCTCAATCCACCAGAAGCCACCCTCGATGAATCCATGATCGCGGTCCGTCAAATCCTGTTCGGTGTCGAACTGTGCAGCCCAGTCCAGCCGCTTGAACGGGACCGGCCGGCCGGTGTCCCTGGCCCGAAAGAAAAGCGTATTGCCCATCAGCTTATCGCTGGCCTGCTGGGGAGCCAGCGGCTCGTGATACTCCGACTGCGCTTCTCTGCCCCAGCGGAATTCAGCTCCCGCGCGATAGGCCAGGACGCCATCCCCGGAAGCATCCACAAAGAGGGGTGACTCAAGAACGAATTCTCTTTCCGTTCCCAACTGCGCGCCGTGGATAGCCCGGATATGGGCTTGGTCTGCCATCTCGACTTCGCGCATCGTAGTGTTGAGAAAGAGCGTGAGATTCTTCTCCCGCTTGGCCCACTCGTACAGCACCAGGTCCCACTGCGAGTTCATCAAGCCTTCAATGTACGGTTCCCAGTTGCGTACACGCTCCTCTGTTGAGATTTCTTCCAGTATCCCCGACTCCTTGATCCAAGTGCTGAAGGAGCAGGTGTCCTCCGGATAGAGCCTGACTTCGCTTGAAGAATTTCCTCCCAGTGTGGAGCGCTCATGCACTAGCGCCACCATGCTGCCATTGCGGGCGGCACTGATGGCAGCGCATGTGCCCGATATTCCACCACCCACCACAACCAAATCGAAGCTCCGATGGATGATCTCGATGGTCCCGGGCCGGACATGGCCGCCGATTTCGTTCTGTCTGGGCGAGGGAACCGGGGAGGGTTCGACTGATGGCGAGACGGCAGCCTGGAGCTGGGACGGCCTCCCTTGCCAAATAGCACCCGCCGCCATCGCCAGGCGACCTACAAAGCTTCTTCGATTGATCGACAACTTTCCTCCAATGCCCGGGCACCCTGCCACGCGTTACATCACCTCGTCGTGGGCCGTACAAATCCTGTCCTAACGCAAATCAACGTTCAAATCGTGGAGAAATATCACGGCTAAAAAATAAGTTTGAGTGCAAGTTGGATCGCGCGACCATCAGATGCGCTCGTAATCGTTCCGAACGCCCCATTAGCGTTCAAACCATTTGCACCCGGAACAAATGAAGTGTTGGGTGCATTCATGTTGACGTGGTTAAATGCATTAAATGCCTCAACCCTAAATTGCAACGCAACCTGCTTGTGTATCGGTGTCGTTTTGAAAAGAGATAAATCAAAGTTCACGGTTCCAGGTGCTCGTGTACTTGGGAGGGTTCTCGGCACGTTACCGAAGGTGAAATCAGGAGGATTAACAAAAGCTGCTGTATTGAACCATTCAGTTTTTGTTCGATGGGAAAGGTTTGGGCTGACTCCAGGAACATAGTTTGGCCGGCTGGCAGTAAAATTATTTGCTCCTTGAATCGCCAGTGGAAAACCTGTTTGGATAACTCCTATCGTATTGATTTGCCATCCGCCAATCAATTGGTTCAAATAGGCTCGATTTGACCTGAAACGGCGATCTGATCCGAATGGAAGATCGTACAGAATACTAATGGTCGCTCTCTGCGAAACGTCCGTAGGATCTAATGAAAACTCTGCTCCACGATCATATACATTTTGATATCCAGTAAGGCTCGTCGCCGAGCTTAAGAATGCCAGCGGTGCAGCTATGCTACCATCCAGCAGTTTTCCAGCCGTATATCCAAAATATGTCATCAGTCCATTTTGATACTGCTTCTCCACGGTTAGTTCAAAATATTGCCCGTTATAGCCGCCGTCATGCGGGTTAGCGATATTAACTGAAGAATAATATGGAAATGGAAGTAACGATTGCTGACGGCTAATTGTTGGAGCACCGAGCGCACCTGGAACTTTGCCTGCATACGGGTTTGGAACCTGATCTTCTAGGGATTGGCCCAACGACAAATATGTTGGGTTTATTTGATTCATATTGTAACCACCAGCTACAAAATCAGAGCCTTCGTTTACAGCCCATGTTCCTTGCGCCACAATATTCTTTGGTAGCTGTTGTTCCAGTGTGAGAGTCCATTGTTGGGACATCGGCGTCGGGGACTTTGCAGGTGTAGATGTCACCGTTCCGCCTAGAAATCCACTAGGGCCATATCCAGCACCAAGCGGCTTAAGCTCTGGGTACGGAACACCCTGAGAAAACTGAAAAGCAGGATAGTTTGTATTATTGCCAGGAGGGTTATATACAGTTGAAGTAGTAGAAAATCCCTGAGTGCTACCAGTATACAGCGAATTATAAGTAAGTGGATAATATATTCCATACCCACCCCGTAGTACTGTCTTGGAGCTTTTTGTCACGCTGTATGCAAAGCCGATTCTAGGGCTGAAATCATCATAGTTTTCTTTAACAAAGTTCCTCCCAAATCCGCCGACAGTTGCGTACTCCATGCTACCTAAAAACCCATTGACCGGATCTCTTGCAGCGAGGTTAAAGTTACTGTACCCATTATTTTGCTCGTATGGCTGCTGTTGATAATCGTAGCGCAGGCCAGCATTTACGGTAAGACGGCCCGATACTTTCCAATCGTCTTGCACGAATGCGCTCATATCAAAGCTTCGATCAGTTTCCCCTGTAGTGGCTGTTAGCACAGCTGAACCGACTGCTCCAAGCAGGTAAGTTGCATAGGTACTACCGGTTCCGGTTGGAACTTGAGGGTTTCCAGTAAGCGTCGAGGGAAAGTTAAAAGACCCAGAAGGCGCGTTCATCTGTGCATTTGAGCCGATATTTTTTCGCCAATCTACGCCAAAGCTAATTGTATGTGTTCTAATAACTTTCATGGCCGTGTCAGCGACTTGCGGGTTTGTGTAGGCCCTATATCCTGCCGTTCCATTGAAATTCGGGAGTCCATTACTCACAATAGGAAGCGTAAATGAGGGAATTGAAGTCGGAAGTCCGAGCTTTTGAGGCCACCCCTGGCCATAACTAGCAGCAAGAAACGAAAAATCTACCCTTGTTGCTGCCACAAATAAAGTGTTTGTCAAGGAGTTAGAAAATATTTGTGTGTCCGAAATAATGGCACTTTGAACTCTCATGTTATCGTAACGATTGGCAGCTATTGGATTTGGGTACAACGCCGGAGCAGCGACACTTGAAGCAGCTCCATCGTTCGTCTGGTTATCGTCATAAGCATATCGAATGAAAGCAGAGTTCCGGGCGTTTACCTGATGGTCGACGCGACCTAGTGCCTGACGCATGAAGGATACGGTTGTTGGAAGAAATGAGAAGTTATTGGCATGCGTCAGGATATTCGTTGGAGTTGTATTTGGAAGTGGATAAAAATCTTTCTGGATCGCCAGTGCAACTGGATCTAGACGGCTCGGAGGAATTACATTGCCTGGGAAGGGACTTCTTACATAGCCGGCCCCATTCGGATTCGGAGTAGTGGTTGAAGGATCGTAGAGTTGGATCAGTTTTCCATTCGTTCCGAATAGATCAGAGAAGTTGCCGTTTCGTTCCTGTGGCGTAGGGACAGTCATGTATTGTGGTGATCCTTCTACATAGCGAAATTCTTCCCAATTCCCGAAAAAAAAAGTTCGCCTATGGATGATCGGACCGCCAACAGCAGCCCCATACTGGTTATATCGAAGCTCGGGGCTTGGCGAGCCTGCAGGTGTGAAGGCATTCTCTGCATCGAGCGCGTTATTCCGGAAAAATTCATAGGCAGTACCGTGGTACTGGTCTGTTCCAGAACGACTCACCAGATTCACAACACCGCCAGCTGTAAATCCATATTCCGCAGACATTACCCCGCTTTGCACTTTAAATTCTTGGATTGCATCTACCGTTGGATTTATAGCAGTCTCACCTGTTACCGCTTGAAGATTGTTTTGTCCATCAAGAATATCTCCGTTTGATCCAGTTGGTGAGCCATTGATGCTAGTTGCAGATAGAATATCGCCTCTATTGGCAAATCCCTCTTGAGTGGCTCCGATGTTGTTTCTCACGCCTGGTGTCAGTGTTTCCAAGGCCAACACATTACGACCATTTAATGGAAGTTCGTGTATCGGCTTTGCTGCGAGGACTACTCCAAGTGTTCCACTTGTTGTGTTCATCTCGGGGGGAGCAGCAGTAACTACCACCGACTGGCTGGCTTTTCCAACCTCTAGTGTAAGGTCAACTTCTGCACGTCTGTCAACGGCAACGATAACGTTGTCAGTAATAGCTGTTTTGAATCCAGGCAGTGAGGCTGACACTCGATACGTACCGACGATTAGGGGCGACGATGCATAAAAGCCTGACTCATTGGTTTTGCTTGTGAATATCTTGTGAGTTTCAATATTCTCGATCTTTATTTCTGCACCACTGATTACTGCCCCCGACGTGTCGTCGACGGTTCCCACGACATTCCCGGTGCCTTGCTGAGCCACTGCCGAGCCAAGTGCCAGCGTCACAAAAACAAAACATATCATATACGAACTAACACAATTGAGTCTATGGCGTTGCAAGCGGTTTCGTTGTTGCATAAATTCCTCCTGAACAGTTTTAATCTGTGATCTTAATAACATCTGAGTTTGCGTGGTTCATCTACTTCTCCTTCTCCGATATCATTTCCGCAAAAACTTCACGATGTTGGCGCGTAGGGCTCCTGTACATGAACTTGCTACCTGCACAAAACCAGATGATCCGACGACGAAAGGGAAGATTCCTAGGTCGACCCAGCCGTCCGGTCCTGTCGTGAAATCAATCATCTGGGTGGATAGACCGCCGGCGTAGTTTACCGTTACTTTTTCGCAGTGATCAGAATTCGCGTGGGCGACTTTATATAACTGCACGTCATACTTGCCCTGGGCAAGGATAGTTGGCGTCCATGTGGCGAAGGCATTCTTACTCAGCGAATACCGGCTCCCCAGATTTGAATACCCGAGTAACGAGCTATTTTTCCACCCGCTGCCATATTCGGCATATCCTGTCTCTCCATTGCGTACATAGTAATCGCGTATATATACCCGGAGATTGAGATCGGAA
>JAJYSL010000092.1 GCA_021793595.1 Acidobacteriota bacterium | reverse complement strand
AAAGGTCCCATGAAGACGGCGAACTGCAGGTCCTTCATGTCCTGGTATGCGACCGACGGATAAGGCCGGTAATAGAACATCAACGCGATTCCGGTCGTCAGCAGAATCAAAAAGAGAAAGAAGGTAATAAAGCCCAAGTAGAACGAATACCTGAACTTGATGTTCTCTTTTTTCACTTTGGCCGGATGGATATGCAGCCAAACATTGAGAAAGACCAGTTCGGACTTTCCCTTGTCGGTGGACAACGGATCCCGTCGCACGATCGATCGCCAAATTTCACGGATCAGATTCATCGTTACAC
Organism: Acidobacteriota bacterium; assembly: GCA_021793595.1. Next base: position 15,241 of record JAJYSL010000092.1, on the reverse strand, counting down.
CATCAGCCGATACGTCGGTGGAACTATCTTGTTTTTGTTGACGCGAAGCTGTCCATCGGGAGCCAGCGTGATCTCAAACCAGTTGAGAGGACGCGGAGCCGGGCCATGCAGCACGGTACCAGTGGCGGAGTAGATGCTGCCGTGACACGGACAATGAAAATCTTGATCACTCTGGAAGTACTTGACCGTGCATCCGAGGTGGGTACAGACGGCGCTGGCTACCGCGAACCCCTTTTCCCGGTGGCGAAACACGAAGATTTTCTCATCCACCAGGAATGTCGGAGATCCGAAAGGAAAGTCAGCCGGTTTGCCGATCTTGAACGTCTGTGGCGGCTCATAGAAGACACTCGGCGTCAGGAACCTGCCGACGGCTCCCAAGCTCACTGCGACCGCCGAACAAAGCGCTGCCACTCCTGCCGTTCCCCAACTGAGAAAGTTTCGTCGATTCATTTTCTTTTCCCCTATTCAAAAACTTCCCGTTCCTGTTGCTCCAGCGCTTCCATGGTGATAGCCCCGGTCGGGCAACGATCGGCGCAGAGTCCGCAACGAATGCATTTTTCTTCGTTCTTGATGATGGCCCCGGCCTGGCCAGCCTTGAGTTCAGTTGCAGGCACTCCATACCGATGTTGGATCAAAGCGTCGTACCGCGCGTCGCCGCTGACCTGTATCAGGTCAACAAGGCGCAGACAGTTTTCCGGGCATACGTCCACGCAACCGGCGCAGAGGATACATTTCGATCCGTCGAAGATCGTGTTTACCTGGCATTTGAGGCAGCGCAGTCCTTCCGCGCGGCCCTGTTGTTCACCGAAACCGAGTTCCACTTCGGCGATTCCAATGCGTCGGTTAGCCGCCAGTACAGGCATCTTCTGCCTGGGCGTGCTGAGATAGCCGCGGGGCATTTGCCAGTTGGGCAATATGCGAAAGCGGCTGAGCACAGTTTTTCTTGTTTTGCCGCTGAGATAAACGTGAATAGACCTGGCCGCACGATGGCCGTTCGCCACTGCTTCCACCAGAATCCGGGGTCCAAACGCCACGTCACCGCCCGCAAAAACTCCAGGCGCTGTGGTCATCAGGTTTTCGTCGATCTTGAGGATTCCGCGCGGCGTTACCTGAACACCTTCTTCGCCACTCAAAAATGAGAGATCCGCTTGTTGTCCAATGGCAAGAATCACGCTGTCGCAGGGAATGATTTTTTCTTCATCGCTGAAGGCGGGATTGAAGCGGCCGTTTTCGTCGAAGACGGTAAGACAGCGGCGAACCTTCAGGCCGGTGACGACGCCATTCTCTCCGACAATTTCCTTCGGCCCCCAGCCGTTGTCGACGGTGATGCCTTCCTGTTCGGCCTCGTCGACCTCGCCTTTCCAGGCGGGCATCTGCGCACGTGACTCGAGGCTGACCATATCCACATGCTCCGCCCCCGAGCGCATGGCGAGGCGGGCGGCATCAATGGCGGGCTGTAGACTCTTGGCATCATCGTCGGCCGGACTCGATTCGGCCGATTCCTGCACCAGACGCACAGCGGCACGCGCCACATCGATGGCCACGTTGCCGCCGCCCACAACCACGACGCGCTTGCCCAGTTCTATCTCAAAGCCCAAATTGACATTGATCAGAAAGTCGATGCCGTTGTATACGCCCGCCAAATGTGCGCCGGGAATGTTCAGCTCGCGACCCTTATTCAATCCAGTCGCCAGCAGAACGGCATCATTTTTAGCCCGCAGGTCTGCAAAGGAGATGTCTCGACCGAGGGTGACCCGGGTATGAAGGGTGACACCCATAGCGAGAATGTTGTCCACTTCCATCTTGATAATTTCTCGAGGCAGCCGAAATTGCGGGATGCCTAGATAGAGCATTCCGCCAGGTACGGGAGCGGATTCATATACATCGACCGAGTATCCCAGTAGAGCCAGATCATGGGCACAAGTAAGCCCGCATACGCCCGCTCCTACGATGGCTACGCTCTTGCCGCGCTTCGCTGCTGGCGGTAATTTCTTACGCACTGGATCGTGACCGATGCCGAGATTGTGTCGATCCGTGGCGTATCGCTTCAGCGCGCAGATGGCGATGGGTTCATCAATCTTGCCGCGGCGGCAGTTGTCCTCACACGGATGAGCGCAAATCCGTCCCAGCACATACGCGAATGGATTCGGCGCGCGGGCCAGCAGGTACGCTTCTTCATCCTTTGAGATCCCAATGGCCTGCACGTACCGCCCGCATTCGGTATGGATTGGGCAGGCGGTACGGCAGGGAATATTCCGGTCGAAATATTCCTGGTCCGGGACCTTGACGGAGTAGCTCATGCGTTCACCATTCTGATGAGTTTGCAACTACTGTGTTCCCAATACACGGCAAACGTACGGCCACGCAGTGGAACCAAGACCTCAGCGAGCGTGAAACATGTTCGCCGCGACACAAGACAACTTCAGCATAGCTTCATAACTTGCTCGACTACTGCTGGGCCTTCAGCTTTTCAATCTCTTCGTCGCTGAGGGACTTATAGAAGGCCGATGGGTTCTTGTCCTTGCGATGCTCCTGGTCGTATACCAGAAATTCATATATTTCTTTTCCCTGGCTGTTGCTGATTCCCGAGTTGGGCTTGTGCATCATGCGTTTCACATAGCGCTCCCACTCGGGCTGGCTCATGGTCGTGTTGATAGGCCGCGCGATGGTGTGGCATTGGGAGCATTTGCTCACAAACAGCTTGTATGCCTGCTGCTGCTCAGGCGGATACGTGGAGACATTTATTGTGCTAGGACCCTTGTCCTGTGGGAGTACTACATTCTTGGTCTGCGCTACCAGAAAAACCGGTGCGCCTAAAAGTGCGACTGCGATCCATTGAATTGACTTATGCATTTTCACCTCTCCTGACCTCTTAACCGGAATATCTAACATGAACTATTTGGGGAACGTCCTCGATAACGGCCACACTCTATCCAGCTCATGGTTGAATAAGTTGCTGAACCTGATTTCAACCACATCTCGAAATGCAAACACTGTCTTCTAAAATGCACTCCAGTTTCGGCGCTTGGCACAATTTTCAAGCCGCAACTTACCTACGACAATCACCAACTGTCTTTCGGCGGATGGGCGTGATAGTAGTTCAGAAATTCGATAATTTCTTCCGCCTGCCTGTCATTGAAATCTGCCGCCGGCTTGGCCTGCATCAGATTTACCCAATGCTTGGCCGTAGCGGGAGTGTCCGTCTCACCGAACGCCCGGTTTAAGGTATGGCACTCAGAGCAGGTGGATTTGAAGGTTTTATATGCTCGTTGAATATTGGCCGGGTACGAAGACACATCGATCGGCGCGTCCTTCTTGTTGCCGGTATAGGTGCCACCGTAATATTGGGCATGTGCCGTACCGACCAAAACCGCCACTAAGAACAACCCCGCTAGCCGCCCCGCAATACTCCTCAAAAATCTCTTATACTGCATACTCTTGCTCCTCATCGCTGCGCACCCCTTAGAAGTTGAATTCGATATCGGCCATCGTCGTACGGTTGGAACTGCTCATTCCCGCTATGGGATCCCGGCCATGAAGATTGCTGTAAGAGAGCCTGCCGATAATGTTTCCCGAGGGTGTCAATGTCCGCTCCAATCCGAAGCTGGGCTGCTCTTGGCTCACTCCGCCAATTCCACCCCTGATGCGCTGGTTCAATCGGTCATATCGCACGATCGCTGCTGTTCCGCGGACGATGAAGTAATCCAGTTCTCCATAATAGTCCTTGGAATCGAAGCTGCTAGCCGGTCCGGTCTGATTGATTTCATAACCATCATGGTCATCCATAAATCCACCCATCAGGTTGAGCTTGTTCTGCCATGTTCTATAGTTGGCGAAAATTCCATTGCGGCGAATGACGGGATAATAGTTGAACTGGTTTGGAGCCCCACTATTTTGGATTTGGTTCTTCTTTCCGTAGTAACTCAGAAACGTTACACCGCTCTCCTGGGCAAACCACCAATCGACATCCACGTAGAGATCCTTGGAGTTCTTCGCATCCGGGCCTTTAATCGTACTGCCGTCTGCGTGGTCTCCGTTGCTAATGGCCAAGGATGCGCCAAAGATTTGCTTGTATTTCGGTAATGCATAGGTGTAACCGCCGCGGATACCTACCATGTGTTGGTCTAGTGTGAAATTGTCCGGGTCGGCATATTCCCACATCAATGGAGCATTGGGAAGAAAACTCTCCGTGTTTGCGGCCATGGTTCCATTGGCACCCATCACGCGCATCTGGCCGCCCTGAAAAAACCAGCTGCTTTGGGCGCTTCCACCGACATACCCCGCGTAAAAGTTACTGACAGAGGGATTGGTATTCCCACCGGCCACCAAATTGACTTGCCCATAGTAATAAAATGTTGTGTCAGGAACCCAGCCGCTCATGTATGCGGTCCAGTTCGCCACCTGGAAGGAGGATGTCGATGTTGGCGTTGTACCCTGCTGTGTGTTCCGCTGGGCGGCAAAATCGAAATCTGCCACTGCTAAGGCCGCATTCGTCGTCAACGACCACGGCGTTTCCTGCTTGATGAGTTCTGAAAGACGCGGCGAAACCTGTCCCTTCTGGAGTGCTGGCGGCAGGTGATACCCAAGCCGTTTAAACATGTAGCCCTCCTTGTTCAGGACGGGCGGAATAACATGACATGCGAAGCAGCGAAGCCGATAACGGCGGGCATACGCTGGAATCGCGTTTCCTGGTTGGGGCATCAGCAAGACGAAGCAGATCAGCGCCAGGGCCATCTTCATGCCTGGAGTCAAGACTTTCATGTTTAGGGCTCCTGTACTGTTCTAAAAGCACGCCGGGAACCAGAATGAATGTCTTTTATTAACAACGACTTACAAAGACCGCTTCGAGACTGCTGGGGATTTCATTCCCCGCTTTCCCATTCGCCCTGGGGAGCGGATTCCCCAACTTGCTGTCCCTTCTCCCGATTCAAAAGCGCGTAAAAGGTCTTTCGATCCACCCCAGCTTCTCGGGCGGCCGCACTCACATTGCCGCCACAACGGCCTAAGACAGCGTGCGCGTAGGAAGTTTCAAAGCTCGACAGATACTGTTCCCGGGCATCCTTCCATGGAAGGGCCCATAGGTTGCTGGCGGCCTCCGATTTCGGAGTATCCTCTTCGAGGTCCTCGGGTCCCAGCACGCCCCCAGGATGCAGGGCAGTGAGTCGTTCCATGACGTTCTTGAGTTGACGCACATTGCCCGGCCAGCGCCCACGAAGCAGCGCCTCGTAAAACCGGGGTGAAGCGGAGAGACTTTTTCCATAGCGGCGGGAGAACCGCTCCAGGAAGAATCGAGCGAGATGCTGGATGTCCTCTGGCCGTTCGCGCAAGGGCGGAATTTTTATCGTAACCACGCTCAGCCGGTAGTAGAGCTCCTCGCGAAAGCTTCCTGCCTTGATCTTGGCCATCAGATCCTGATTGGTGGCACATAGGATGCGACACTCGACGCGCACTGGAGTCAGCCCCCCGAGCCGTCGCAACATCCGCTCTTCAACAAAGCGAAACAGGCGCGTCTGCAGCTCCACCCCCAGGTCTCCGATTTCATCCAGGAACAGCGTGCCTCCGTCCGCGGATTCGATCAGGCCCTTTTTGGTGCGATCCGCGCCGGTAAAGGCGCCGCGCTCGTAGCCGAACAATTCGCTTTCAATCAGCGATCCCGGCATGGCGCTACACTCCACTGGCACGAACGGGCCGTCCTTTCGCCGGCTCTGATTGTGGATGAATCGGGCCATGACCTCCTTACCCGTGCCGCTCTCTCCCAGGATCATCACCGTTGCGTCGGTCGCCGCGGCGCGACGACATTTCTCCATCTGATCTAGCATCGCGGCACTGCGGCTTTGCGCAGCATCTGCCTCGCCGAGCGCTTCCAGGCGATCCTTCAGAGATTCGACTTCGTGCTTCAGCGTGGCATGAGACAACGCCCGCTTCACGACCAACATCAGGTCCTCTCGCTTGAAAGGCTTCTGCAAATAGTCGAACGCGCCGTTGCGCATTGCCAAAACAGCGCCTTCGACAGATCCAAATGCGGTAAGGAAGACGATCGGAAGTCCCGGATGTGCCTCGTGCAGGCGAGCAAAAACTTCTTCGCCTGACATCTGCGGCATGCGAATGTCGAGTAGAACCAGGTCGGGCGGGTTGGTCAGACATTCGACCAGTCCAATTTCCGGGTTGGTAAACGTCGATACGTTTGTTGCGGAAAGGTGTAACATCCGCTGGATGTTTTCTCCCAAGGCCGCTTCATCGTCAATGACATAAATGCGGCTCATTCTGTCGCTCCTCCGACAAACCAATGATACGGTTGGCCACGCGTAAAACGCGCCGGGGGTAGCTCGATAACAAAGCTGGCGCCGCCACCGTTTCTCGTCTCATAACGGATTCGACCCTCGTACATATCCAACAAACTGGCGGCGAGAAACAATCCCAAGCCCAGTCTTTCGCGACCGGCGCCGCTTGAGACGAATGGCTCGAAAAGATGTTCACGAATAGTTTCTGGCACTCCGGGTCCATTGTCTTCAAGCTTCAACACAACCTTCGCGCCAGCGGTTCGATACGGCTCTATCCGCACCCAGATGATGGCGCCATCGCGACCTTCTAGGGCGTGGATCGCATTGTTCAGCAAACCGCGGACCACTTCGCCGACGACGTGCTCCGGTACATCCACGCGAGGAGCTTCGGCGAGCTCTTCCACAAGTCTCACTCCGCGGCTGTCCGCTAAAGGCCGCAGTGCATGCAGCGCTTCTTCCAGGGCCTTCTGCGGGATCGAGGGATCAAAAATTTCGCCGCCGCGCTCTCGTCGAAGCGCCTGCAACAGGGTGCTCGCAATCCTGCCCATGTAACGGGACTCTTTCAGCATCTGCTGTAGATCCGCGCAAAGGGCAGCGTCTTCTTTGCGTTCGTCCAGCAACACTTCAATGCGGCCCACGACAATTGCCAACGGATTGTTGAACTCGTGCATGAAGCCGGCTGTGAATTGGCCCAGCAGGGTGAGCTGGTGCGACAAGCGCGCCTGCCGGTCGGCTGCCTGCAACTCCTCCCGCAAGCGAGATGTACGGAACCGTACCGTCTCCAATTGGAGCTGTAACTTCGCTGCTTCTTCCTCGGCGTTCGCAGCACATCCAAGCAGCCGGTCACGCTGGCGACGCGCATAGAAGAGGGCCGGCAGCGGTGCAAGCAGCACAGCAAGAATTACAACCATGAGTTTAGAGAATGACGGGCCGGGGTTGATCCACCATACGATTCCCATCGGCAGCAGAACCCAGATTCCGCTGATCCATAACAAAGACGGACTTCGCCGTTTCAGACGATTGGGATCGCCCGCCTCTCCTGAGTCATTTGACATATTAATCAAGTGTAGTTCTTCAAAATCGCATAGCCAAAATGGATCCTTGATATTTCTGCAGCCCAGATAAAAATAGCGTCTGTCGCGGATAGATTTACCCGATGAAAGTAACAACTCGCGTGGAAACTGCGTCATCAATGACATTGCGATCATCGCTCGCTTCCTCGCAAAAAGCGCCATACCTTGGGGCATCGCACAGCTCACGATAGAATGAGGGAAAATCCCGGGTAGCCCGTATTCGTATATTGCGAAATCTCCTCCTCGTTCTCTCTATAGCCAGCCTGACGATGCTTGGCTCTCACGTGCAAGCGCAGACGGCTGCGATTCCGTCAGCCTCCGCGACCACGCCGTCTGGCCCATCGAGACTCCAATCAATCACCGTCCCGGCAGAGCAGTCCGCAAAATCGCCAGGTTTGACGTCAAATCCGGCTGTTCAATCCGGCTCGGGCATCGCCGGAACTGTCGCTGCTCCGCATGGACATGTCGTTGTCGGCGCCCATGTGACGCTCGTATCGAAGCCCTCGAAATCGCAGCAAACTGTGCTCACCGATGGGGAGGGATCGTTCCACTTCACCGGCCTGCCGGCAGGAACGTTTCAAATTACGGTCACCGTAAACGGATTTACCCCCTGGGTCGGGCCCGACGTTGCCCTCTCCGCGAACCAGCAGTACCAGGTACCCGAAATTTCGCTCGAAATTGCTTCCGCCAGCACAACCGTGCATGCAGTCTTCACCGGGTACGACTTGGCAGAACAGCAAATGCATCTGGAGGAGAAGCAGCGCGTCCTTGGAGTGTTTCCGAATTTTTACACTAGCTATGTGTGGAAGGCGGAGCCGCTGACAGCCGGTCAGAAATTCCGGCTCGCATGGCGGTCATCGATCGATCCCGTCACATTTCTCATCACGGGCGGAATCGCCGGAGTGGAACAATGGAACAATAACTTCGCCGAGTATGGTCCGGGGCCCGGCGGCTACGCAAAACGCTATGGCGCCAACTATGCTGACGGTTTCATCGGCGTGATGCTGGGCGGCGCAGTTTTCCCATCCATACTGCATCAGGACCCACGATATTTTTATAAGGGCACAGGCAGCATCCGCTCCCGCGCACTCTATGCGCTCTCCACCGTGGTGATCGCCCGGGGAGACAACGGACGCTGGCAACCAAACTATTCCAATGTGCTGGGCACGTTCGCCGCCGGAGGCATTTCCAATGCCTACTACCCCGCGAATGACCGCGGTTTCCAACTGACAATGGAAAACTCGCTCATCGGCCTTGCCGCCGGAGGAGGATCGGCGCTACTGCAGGAGTTTCTGATCCGAAAAATCTCGCGCGGAGTTCCGCCCTCAACTGCCACGCACCCGTAGACGCGATCGATTTGCCGCACCGCCGATTTCACATCACAGCTCACTCGGAGAAGCGCACGCCTACATCGATCCGCTGGCGCTCGTTTTCTGCGCTGTCACGTAATGGTCGAGAGCCGACTCTATGGTGAGTTGGTTCCCTGCCTCGCCTGCATGGGCGCGCTGATCGCGGAGCAGTCGATCCTTGCGCGCATGGCGATGGATGCGCAGCCGCGCGAACCGGTAAAAATCCCTCCAAAAACAATCGTGCCGCCCCCCTCATCGAGAGATAGCGGCACGGTAAACATCCAGAAAACTCGAAAGCCGTGGAAGAACTCTAACTGTGCTCGGACATGATCTGCGTCAGCACATCGCGGCCGGGGCGAACACGCTCCGGCGCCAGCGTGGCCAGCGGCTCATCCACCATGTTCAGCAGCTCGGTAAAGTCTGGCTTCTTCGTATCCACATAAAACACGCCAGTCAGCACCTCGTCGTTCGCGTGCGCTTCCAGCAACAGATTCATCGCCCGAGCCTTGTCGGTTGGGTCGTAATCCTCATGCAGCTTGCGCAGGCGCAGATGCGATCCGTCGTGCAGCTTCACGTCGACCGTGGTGTCGTGATCGTAGTCCACCGCGATGTCCTCAAAGTTTGAGATAAATCCAACTTCGGCGACGGGCTCCTCATGCCCCTGCATAAATTTGTAGCTCTTGGTGGAACCTTCATGATCGTTGAAGGTGACGCAGGGCGAAATCACATCCAGCATCACCGTTCCCTGATGCGCGATGGCGGCCTTCAACATGGCGGAAAGCTGTTTTTTGTCACCGGAGAAGGAACGTCCGACAAAGGTCGCTCCCATCTGAATCGCCAAAGCGCAGGTATCGATCGCCGGCAGATCGTTGATGACGCCGGACTTCAGCTTCGAGCCGATGTCGGCAGTCGCGGAGAATTGCCCCTTGGTCAGCCCATACACGCCGTTGTCTTCAATGATGTAAATCATCGGCATATTGCGGCGCAGCAGGTGGATAAACTGTCCCATGCCGATCGATGCCGTATCGCCGTCGCCGCTGATGCCGATGGAGCGCATGGTCTTGTTGGCCAGCAGCGCGCCGGTCGCGACCGACGGCATGCGTCCGTGCACGGAATTGAAACTGAACGAGCGGGACATGAAATAGGCAGGCGACTTCGACGAGCAGCCGATGCCGCTCATCTTCATTACCCGCTCCGGCTGGATTCCCATCTCATAAAACGCTTCGGTAATGCGCTCGGAAATTGCATTGTGTCCGCAACCGGCGCAGAGTGTGGTCTTGCCGCCGCGATAGTCCAGAATCTGGAGTCCGATGCGGTTTGTCTTGGGCTGGGGAGTGACTGGCGTCGTCGACATGATTACTTGGCTGCTCCTTCTTGTTCGGCGATCACGTTGGTGATCGAGCGTGCGTCGATGGGAAGTCCATTGAAGTGGCGAACGCTGTGCAGTTTTACAATCTGCGTCGGATCCAGGTCGACTTTCAGCAGATTCAACATCTGCCCATCCCGGTTTTGCTCCACCACGTACACCCGCTCATGCTGCGCGACAAAATCGTGAATCTCCTGCGTAAACGGATAGGCGCGTATCCGGAGATAGTCGGTGCCCAGCTTGGCTTCACGTTGCAGCTGGTCCCGGCTCTCCATCACCGCCCAGTGGCTGGTGCCGAAGGCGATGATGCCCACCTTTTCGCCTCCCTTGCCATCAAGGATCGGCCTCGGCACCAGGGTCTTCGCCGTCTCAAACTTGCGCGCCAGCCGCAGCATGTTGTTTTCGTAGTCGTCGGGACGTTCCGTGTACTGCGCCTTTTCATTGTGGCCCGAGCCACGCGTAAAATAGGCTGCGGCCGGATGATCGGTGCCCGGCAATGTGCGATACGGAATCCCATCGCCATCCACATCTTTGTAGCGCGCGAATCCGCCCAGTTTTTCCAGCTGCTTCGCGTCCAGCACCTTGCCGCGGTTAATCGGCTTTTCTGGATATTCAAAGGGCTCCGACATCCAGTTGTTCATTCCCAAGTCGAGATCGGACAGAACAAAGATTGGCGTCTGCATCTGCTCCGCGATGTTGAAAGCCTCGGTCGCGAATTCGAAACATTCCTTGACGCTTCCTGGAATCAGCATGACGTGTTTTGTATCACCATGCGATAGCCCCGCGATAAACGTCAGATCGCCCTGGCAGGTGCGCGTGGGCAATCCGGTGGACGGGCCGGTGCGCTGCACATCGAAGATTACACCAGGGATTTCGGCGTAATAACCGAGCCCCGCAAACTCCGCCATGAGCGAAATTCCCGGGCCGGAGGTTGCAGTCATGGAGCGTGCGCCTGCCCATCCTGCGCCCAGCACCATGCCGACGGCAGCCAATTCATCTTCCGCCTGCACAATCGCAAAGCTTGCCTTGCCATCCGGCTCAACGCGATATTCCTTCATATAATCGATCAGGTCTTCCACCACAGAAGAGGACGGCGTGATCGGATACCAGGTCACCACCGTGACGCCGGCAAACATCGCGCCAATCGCGATGGCTTCATTGCCCTCGATGATGATCTTGCCCTGGGTCGCACTCATCGGCGCCACAACAAATGGGTCCTGTTTGCTCAGTGAAGTGGCGGCATAATCGAAACCGGCACGCACCGCCTTCAGATTCAGCTCCGCCGCCTTCACCTTTTTCGCGAACTGCTTGCGAACCGTCTTCTCCACCCAGTCCATTTCGATGGAGAGCAGTTGCGCTGCGACCCCGACGTACACCATATTCTTGACCAGCTTGCGAATCTTCGCATCCGCGCCGGTCGAAGCAGCCAGTTGATCGAAAGGGACCGCGTAGTAGGTCAGATCCTCGCGCACCTGATCCAGTTTCAGCGACTGATCGTAAATCACGGCTGCGCCCGCCCGAAGCGATTGCACATCCTGCTGCGCCGTCTCCGCGTTCATCGCAATCAGGAAGTCGATATCCGTTTTGCGCGCAACCCAGCCGTCTTTGCTGACACGAATCGTGTACCAGGTTGGAAGTCCAGCAATATTCGAAGGAAATAAATTCTTCCCAGAGACAGGAACGCCCATGCGAAAAATACTGCGAAGCAGGACGCTATTGGCAGATTGCGAACCTGATCCGTTTACCGTGGCAATCTGAATGGAAAAGTCATTGACGATTTGGTGGATGCCAACGGCAGATTCTAGCCCTGGCTGGTCCTGCACCACAAGATGAGGAGTGGTCATTGGTTGATTGCATTCCTTCCATGTTTGGGGATACGTATCATCGGTAAATCCACAGAGGTTCTTGACCACGGGCTTTCGTTCGAAGCCCTTTGGACGGGTAATCCTGCGGCCTACATGCCTGGATCAACCCCACGGAAACTCTCCACCGTCTTGCCTCATATTTATTGTATTCCAGCCCCGGCCCGATCAGATTTGCGACGCCGTTCTCGCGCTCGGACGTATCTCGGCGATACAAACCGATCTTCATTGTAGTGTTCGCCGTCCTTGCATCGAAATCGCAGTTCTACGCAACCGTCGTGCGCAGGGTGTAACTGCTCAGAGTCTTGATATAGTTGCCGCGCTCAAAAGGAGAAGGATCGGGCACGGAGCGGCGACTCAGACTTCCACGCATCTGATCGATCGATTGATATTCGTGTTCTTCCATCCAGCGCATCAGATCCGCTCGAATATTGGAAAGTTGGTCGATTCCGTGGGCCAGCAATTCCGACACTGTCATCGCGACCTGTGCGCCTGCCATGATGGCTTTTAGCACGTCCTGCGCACTGTGCACCCCTCCGGTGATGGCCAGGTTGGCTCGCACATTGCCATACAGAATGGCAACCCAATGCAGCCGCAGCAACAGTTCCTCCGGCCGGCTTAACGCAAGCCGTGGAACCACGTCCAACTGTTCCAAGTCAAAATCAGGCTGATAGAACCGGTTGAATAACACCAGTGCGTCCGCTCCGGCTTCATCCAGCTGCCGGGCCAGATTGGGAAGGCTCGTATAGTTCGGAGAAAGTTTGACCGCAATGGGAAGCTTCGTATTTTGTCGAACCTGCCGCACCAGTTCCACCAGTGCCAGTTCCACATTGCCGCTCGTCACCGTTGGATCCGTCACCAGGGAATATGTATTCAATTCCAGGCCATCCGCACCCGCCTGCTCAATCTCCTTTGCAAAGCGGACCCACCCACCCGCTGTCGCACCGTTCAGGCTGGCGATCACAGGAATTCCCGCACGCAGCCTCGAATGATGCAGCAGACTGAGATAGGCGTCCTGTCCCTGTCGATAATCCTCATAGACCGGAAAGAAGCTGAGTGACTCGGCATACGATTCCGTGCCGCGCGAAATGTCCCTGTCGAGCGAATTTCCTTCCAGGGCCAGTTGCTCCTCAAAGATCGACGGCAGAATTACCGCTCCCGCTCCCGCCGCTTCCAGGCGCAGGATATTGTCCACGGATTCCGTTAGTGGCGACGACGACACCACCAGCGGATTTTTCAGTTTCAGTCCAAGATAATCGGTTGTCAGGTCCATCAATTTCCATCCTTGCTTTTTCCCAGCGCCACCACATCCTCGTTCTTTTGCGGCGGAGCAATGTTCGGACTCTCGGACCGACCGGCCATTGCCGCTCGACCAGAATAGACGCGCCATTCGCGCTCCACATCATCCTGCGCTTCCATCAGCAGCTTCTTCGCCACCTCCGGATGACTGCGCGCCAGCATGGTGTATCGCGCCTCGTGATAGCTGTATTCCTTCAACGGCATAGACGGCGCTCTCGAATCCAGTTGAAATGGATTTTTCCCTTCCTCACGCAGCGCCGGGTTATACCGCATCAACGGCCAGTATCCGGAAAGCACAGCATTCTTCTGCTGCTCCATGCCGTAGGCAAGGTCGTAGCCATGCGCAATGCAGTGGCTATAGGCGATAATGAGCGCGGGACCGTCGTAGGCCTCGGCCTCCTGAAAGGCCTTGACGGTTTGCGCGTCACTGCCACCCATCGCGACCCGTGCGACGTACACCGAACCATACGCCACGGCTTCCATCGCCAGGTCTTTCTTGGCATTTGTCTTGCCACCGGCGGCAAATTTTGCTACCGCGCCGCGAGGCGTCGCCTTCGACATCTGGCCACCCGTGTTCGAATACGTCTCCGTATCCAGCACCAGCACCTTCACGTTCTGTCCGGAGCCGAGTACATGGTCCAGCCCGCCGAATCCTATGTCGTACGCCCAACCATCTCCGCCAACCATCCACACACTCTTGCGCACCAGCGAATCTGCAATCGCCAGCAGACTGCGAACATCGGAAGGATCGACGACGTTTTGAAGCGCTTCATCCTTCAAGTCCGCGGCCGCCAGCCGCTCCCGCACCAATCGCACCCTTTCCCGCTGTGCATCGATCTCGGTTTCTGTGGTTTGCGGGGCCTTCAACACTGCGGTCGCCAGCACGTCGCCAATGATCGGCGCCAGCCGAACCAGCAACTCCTCTGCATACGCCTTCTGCTGATTCAGCGCCAGCCGCATGCCAAGACCAAACTCCGCATTGTCTTCAAATAAGGAGTTGGACCAGGTCGGCCCGCGCCCACTTTTGTTCACGGTGTACGGAGTGGTCGGCAGATTGCCTCCATAGATGGAGGAACATCCAGTCGCATTGGCAATGTACAGCCGATCGCCGAACAATTGCGTCAACAGCTTGATGTACGGTGTCTCGCCGCAACCCGAGCACGCACCGGAGAACTCAAACAACGGCTCCAGCAGTTGAATATCCTTCACCTGAGTATGCGCCAGACGGCTGCGATCCACCGAAGGCAGGGACTCGAAAAAATTCCAGTTCTGCGCTTCCGCTTCGCGCAGGGGCGCCTGCATTTCCATGTTGATGGCTTTGTGCTTGGCTTCGCTCTTGCTCTTCACCGGGCAAACTTCCACGCAGATGCGGCAGCCTGTGCAATCTTCCGGCGATACCTGCAGCGTGTATTGCTCCTGTTCCATGCCGCGCCATTTCGGCTTTGCGCTCTTGAACGTTGCCGGCGCCTGCTTCAGCAGAGCATGGTCGTACACCTTGGCGCGGATCACAGCATGCGGGCAGACCAGCACACATTTGCCGCACTGGATGCAAAGATCCTTATCCCATACCGGGATCATCTGCGCGATATTGCGCTTCTCCCACTTGGCTGTCCCGGTTGGAAATGTCCCGCCCGCCGGCATCGCACTCACCGGCAATGCATCTCCGTGCCCGGAGGCAATCGCGCCCAGAACGTCATGCACAAACGCCGGCGCGGACGTGGGAATGATCGGGAGAATATCGAACGACGCGGTAATCTTTTCCGGCAGCTTGACCGGATGCAGATGTGCGACGGCGGCATCGACGGCGGCGAAGTTTTCCTGCACCACCGCATCGCCGCGCTTGCCATAGGTCTTCTGGATAGCCTTCTTGATCTGCTGAATCGCCTGGTCGCTGGGCAGCACGCCACTGATGGCAAAAAAACAGGTCTGCATCACCGTGTTGATGCGGTTGCCCATCTTGGCTTCGCGCGCTACGGTGTACGCATCGATCACATAAAACTTCAATTGCTTT
>JAJYSL010000551.1 GCA_021793595.1 Acidobacteriota bacterium | reverse complement strand
ATCGTCAACGTTTCACCGCATGATCCAACGGCGTTCACGCAGGGCCTGGTGTTCGTCAACGGCATGATGTATGAGTCGACGGGATTGCAGGGTCAGTCCAGCTTGCGGATGGTCGATCTTGCATCCGGGCACGTGCTGCAACAACACGATCTGCCGGCAAAGTATTTCGGCGAAGGTCTCACGGACTGGCAGAGCAACTTGATCCAGTTGACCTGGCAGTCGCATCTGGGCTTCGTCTATGACCGCTTCAGCTTTCGGATACTGCGGACCTTCACCTATCCCTGGGAAGGCTGGGGGCTCACGCGCGACAGCCGCCACTTGATTCTGAGCGACGGCACCTCCGTGCTGCACCTGCTGGACCCCTCCACGTTCAAGCCAGCGGGCGAGATTCACGTAACGGCCGGCGGCAAGCCGGTGATGAATCTGAACGAACTCGAATACATCCATGGCGAAATTTATGCCAACGTCTGGGAGACGAATCGAATTGCAAGAATTTCACCCGCCACCGGCAAAGTGGTCGAGTGGATCGATCTGTCCGGACTTCGCCCTCCATCCGTGCAGCAAAACGACAATGCCGTGCTGAACGGCATTGCGTACGACAGCCAGCATGACCGCCTGTTCGTCACCGGAAAGCTATGGCCAAATCTGTATGAGATCAAGCTGGTCCCCGCGACATCTCACCCGCAGTAGGGCCGTTTTCCTTACGCCGCGGGTTCGCGGTTGGGTGTGACCACAACCACTTCAGCGATCATTCGAGCAACGGGCACTGTTTTAACTTAAAATTCTCATCCCTGCAACGCGGCATTCAGTTTGCTCCTGATCCATTCGGAAACGGTTTGTTTCCCCGCTTTTGCTGCGGCTTCAATTGTCAGAAGTTCATCTGGCGTTACACGCACACGAAGATACCGGGCCTTGGCGGTGCCCTTTGGCAGCGGTGGCCTTCCCGGTTTGCTAGCTTTTCTTTTTGGGCTCAAGGCTTCTAAACTCCTGGATAATAGCCGCTTTTACAGAGGTTTGGGGCGAAATCACCGGCGGAATGTGGAGCATGGTTACATAGTACTTACGGCAGATGTACGGCAAGACGCATGATGGTGTCGCGGTGGACTCCGCTAACCCGCCCAATGGTGCGGATACTGGAATCCTCTGCCAGCGCCCCGATTACCGCGATTTTCTTGTCTGTATTCAGGACGTTTGCCATATCAAGCCTCAATGTAATTAATGTACCCCAATAAGTTACGCCTGTCAACTGTTCTTGGGGTACAATTTTCTTATCCATAACAAAGATGCGCAAAAAAGGCGGAAAGAGAAAACACGATGGTTCCCATGAGCACCCACAGCAGCAATGCGCCCAAGCTAACCTGACGAATGGAAAAACCGTAGACCGCAAAGAGCATAGGAAGCCCTCCGAGCACAATGAGGACGAGAGAAAAAGCGAAGAGGAGCATCCGATGGGATTGCGCAAACTGGCCTACCGCAGCAGCCTTACCGACTGGCTCATTGCTTTTTTCACTCTCGTGCTCGCCGGGTCTGCTATCTACCAATTCATCATCATGAACGGCCAACTCAGAGTCATGCAGGTAGATCAGCGAGCTTGGCTCAAGATGACTACCGCGCCAAACCAACCCGGAGGCGAGAACGTCACGATTACCGTTACATCTGGAATGCCTATATCGTTCCCATTGGAATTGACAAATACGGGGAAAACCCCCGCACTGGATATTTCCGCCAAAATGTTTGTTGCCGTCGTGGATGCCTCTCAAAGCCCACCTCTCGACCATGTGCAATCCAACAAGTATCCCCACGGGCTTCTTTCTATGGGCATACTTTTCCCAAATGCGCCCATTCCGCAGCCTGTTACTGTTTCTACAAAAGAGGGACAGCCCATTATGGCAACCGATTCCGAAATATCCTCCTTCAAAGAAGGAAGGGCGTATTTGGCGGCTTTCGGAGTCGTTACCTACACAGATATTTTTCAAGTGCGCCACTGGACGAAATTCTGTAGCTGGACGTCTTGGGCGAAAGGCAACTTTGCGGCAGGGAGATGCGTTGCATTTAACACTGTGGACGGCAAATAGCAAAGCTACCCCTAGAGCCAAACGTGCCCAAATTAGGACGCTACCCGGCGAGACGTTCGCTTGACATATCGCCGAATGCCAGCAATGCTAGTTGATTCAGCCTAATTGGATATTGTTGCCATCCGACGGTTGCGAATGGAGTGATTGTTCCCAAGTGAAAGTGCGCGTTTTCTATCACGATAAATGTTTCGATGGGGCCTGTTCGGCCTCGCTGTTTGCGCGCTTCCATCGCGAACGCATCGCCGCGGGCGCGGACTATGAATTCCGCGGGCTGGTCCACCGCGCGGGCGCGCTATTCGACGAGAAGGAGTTTACCGGCGATGAAAATGCCATTGTCGATTTTAAATATTCTTCCTCCCCGGCGATTACCTGGTGGTTCGACCATCACCTGAGCGCGTTCCTGACGCCGGAAGACCATCGACATTTTCTCGCCGGGCAGAAGGACGCGAAGATTCGCGAGCGAAAATTTTACGATCCCGACTATGTTTCCTGCACCGGGTTGATCGCGCACATTGCGGCAACGCATTTTGGATTCGACGCCGCGCCGGTCGCCGAGCTGATCCGTTGGGCCGACATTGTGGATGGGGCGCAGTATGAGAGCGCGCAGAGCGCGGTGGAAATGGCGGAGCCGGCGATGAAGCTGACCATGGCGATTGAGTCGGCGCAGGACCCGGGGTTTGTTCCCAGATTGATTCCGTTGTTGACGGAGATGAGCCTGGCGGAGGTGCTGGACCAGCCGTTTGTGCGCGACCTGATT
>JAJYSL010000550.1 GCA_021793595.1 Acidobacteriota bacterium | reverse complement strand
TCCATCGGAAATCGACACAATGGGCCATCCAGCGCCGTCCGGAACTGGGCATCTCGTTTCGCCTGCTGGCTCCACTGCCCCATCGTCGCGAAAACTTTGTGCTGGGCCAGAAGCAGCACGCTGCGGAAGTGAATAAGCTTTCGGACCGCCAGGTGCGCATCGAATGGAAGAATCTGGTCAGCGAGCACGGTGGCGTGCTACCCATGACGTTCACTGCCGTCGTAACTCTGGATCACGGCGCTGTCACCTTCGATAGCACGCTAGTCAACGACTCATCGCTCATGGTGGAAACCATCGACTACCCCTATCTCGGCGACCTGAGTTCCCCCGCACGCGACACACTGATGAACAGCGATCACATGTGGTACGGCAATCTGGTCGGCGACGAACTCTACCCTGTCTTCAACAATGAAAAAGGATATTGGGGCGTAGACTTCCCCACCAAGACGGTCGAATCGAAGCAGAGTCTCTTCTGCCTGATTCAAACCCCGAACCAAGGCGTGTATGTCGAGATGCACGACCCGACCCAGCCATATCTACTGGAATTCACTTTCGAGCAGCATCCTGGCGTCTTGCAGTCCATCGCCAACGTAGTTCCCAAGGAAAACGAGATTTCAGGCATCCCCGTCCATCTGGAATTCCGCACCTGCCATTTCGTTTTCACGCATCCGCACTCGACCCAAAAATTGGCGCCCGTGGTTTTGCGCACCTACAGCGGAGACTGGCACGCGGGCGTGGATGTATATAAGCAGTGGCGCGCCACCTGGTTCCAAAAGCCGCACATTGCCGACTGGGTCACGGAGGTGAATTCGTGGCAGCAGTTGCAGGTCAACACACCGGAGCAGGACTACAGCATTCCCTATCGGGACCTGAAGAAGTACATCGATGAATGCGCAGCCAACGGCGTAGACGCGATTCAGTTGGTCGGCTGGAACATCGAGGGTCAGGACGGCGGTGATCCTAGCCTGGATATCGATTCCGGACTCGGCACCTGGCAACAACTGCAGAATGCGGTGGCCTACGCGCAGAGCCACGGCGTCAAGATGATCATGTTCGGCAAATTGAACTGGGCTGATATGACGACACCATGGTTCAAGACCGAGTACCACAAGTTTGCCTGCACCGACCCCTACGGCATTCCCTACCAGCAAAACGGCTACAGCTACCAGACGCCCACGCAATTAGCTGCCATCAACAACCATCGCCGGGAAGTGATGGATTTTCTCGACCCGGCCTATCGAGACGCCGCCACAAATCAATTTAAAAAAATCCTTGCATTGGGCGCCGCTGGATGGCTTTTCGATGAAGTCTGCCACCATGGGCCGGTGGAATATTCCTTCAGTCCCGACCATGGATATGAGCCGCCCGGATACATTTATGCAGGCGATCTGCCCATGTCCAGGCAATTGCGCGCGGCCGCGGATCACGTAAATCCAGATTTCATTTTTGCCGGCGAGGGGCCACAGGACTGGCTGATGCAGTACTATCCGGTCTCCTATTTCCGTATCAACAAAGGCTCGCGGCCCGTCGCCCGCTATATCGATTCCTACGCGCCGCTGATCGTTGCGGTCACGGGCTTCGACGACCGCGAAATGCTGAACCTGATTCTGCTGAACCGCTACATCATCAGCTACGAGCCCTACAACTTCAAGGGAGCACTTACCGATTTTCCTCTGACTTTGGAATATGGCAAAAAGATTGACGCATTGCGCCGAAAATATAAGTCCTATCTTTGGGATGCTGAGTTTCGGGATACACTCGGCGCACATGTGACCGCCAATGGCGCGCATCGGCATTCCGTTTTTGTTGCCGCCTCCGGCAAGCGCGCCGTTGTTCTGGTCAACACAGAGTTTTCCAAGGCCGTCACCGCGACCCTGAACTTACCGAATGCAGGCAAGCTTGTCGTCGCCACTCCGGAACAACCTGATACGCGGCCGACCTCCGGCGTCGTACAAATCCCGGCGCGTTCAGCAGCCGTTGTAATGGAGCAGTAGGAATCGCATTCCACAAACGGGAGCTTCCTCGCTCCCGCTTGCAGAATTCTTTCTTCTTAGTTCCTGGCCCCTCCAGGTGCGTGGTGAGATTGGCCAGGATAGAAGGTAATTCTCTTCCCTCCAAAATCGGTTCCGCCGTTCCAAAGAAAAAGCTTGCATGCCCGCGCCGTCAAACGAACCGGACACTACTGATTGGGGATATGCAAGCGACTCGCCTGCAACAGATTGCAGACGACAGCACGGCCCTTTGATTACTTAGACATACTCCGAGTCTTGTCTCCAGCACTTCCCGTGCTGCTCAAAACGATATATGTATGCCCAACTGGAGAACTCGGGCATTCTGCGAGGTCCCGGTTATAACACCATACGTTGGTGTACCCACAACCGATCCCGGCCTATCAAACTGCGGGTGGTTCAGTGAATTGAAGGCCTCCAAACGGCACTCTACAACCGAGCCTTCAGTGGGGTGGAAATCCCTGTGTACGCTGAAATCCAGATTATTCACACCGGGTCCCCAGAGGGCATTCCTTCCTTCGTTGCCAAACTGATACTGTGGCGGCGTGACAAAGCACGATTTATCGAACCACGTATTGATTGTCCGGTTTGAGATATTGCCATTGCATACACGGTTTGGCCACGAAGGGTTTCCCGCGTTGGCGTTGTCAGTGGGAAGAGTCACAGTAAAGGGCATGCCACTCTCGGCCTGATAGATGCCTGTCAACACCCATCCTCCAGCGATTATCGATGGAAAGCCTGTCTGCAGATAAGCCCTGTCACGACCGAATGGCAGGACCCATTCGCCACCCATGCTGAAACGTTCCGCAACGTCATTGTCGGATGGACCACGCTGGGGAC
>JAJYSL010000549.1 GCA_021793595.1 Acidobacteriota bacterium | reverse complement strand
AGCCGGTAAGCAAAATGATCTGCGCCAGAATGCCGGCGGCGGTCAGAGCGATCAGGCTGACTCGCATCAAGGTGTCGATGGCGGGCGCGTGCAGCGAACCAGCGCGCGGCATCCAGATCGAAGAGGTCTGGAGCACGAGTAGAGGAGCAGTCGTGCCTATGTGCCAGGACTCGATCATTCGCGGTTCGCCACCGTTGTTTGGACTGTGCCGGACTCTTGCGCGGACTTTGAAGACTCTGCCGCCTGCGATGCGTCGCGGACCATCTGCGCGAAATATTGATGCACGCGCCGGTCTGGATTTCGTTCCAAATCTTCCGGACTGTCGCTCTCGAATTGGGACTTGGCGTGAGAAAGCTCAGGGTGAAACGTGGCAGCCAGGATATTCTCTTGGCGCACCAATACCGGGAAGCCATCCCGGCTCGCCAGCACCTCGACTCCGGTACCCACATCGGTTATGCGTGGGGCGCGGATAAAAACCATCTCCAGCGGTCCACCGGGAAGAGACGTTGCTTCCGTGACAATTTGACTGTCGATCTGGCGTCCATAGGCGTTACGCTCGACGGTTGCATCCAGAACGCCGAGACTTTCTTGCTCCGGATGGGTAACGCGCTTTGCCAGCAGGATGCATCCGGCACAGGTTCCGAATGTCGGACGGGTGCGGACGAACTTCTCAAGCGGAACGAAGAGTCCCTCTCGCTCCAGTAGTTTCAGAAACGTGGTGGACTCGCCGCCGGGAATGATGAGGCCGTCGACCTGCTCCAGTTCGGTTGCGGTGCGCACCATCTTAGGCTGCACATTCACCTGTTCCAAGGCGTGGGCATGCGATTCGTAATCGCCCTGGAGAGCCAACACGCCGACGATAGGGATAGGCTGCATGCGCAATCTTCCAAAGATTTTCGTTGTCTACAACAGGTCGAATCCGCCCAACAGGTCGAATCCGCCGCCAGCGATTACCAGCCGCGTGTCTGCATCAAGTTGGCCGTGTCCATCGCCGCCACCGCCAATCCCTTCATCGCTCCAGTGCATTCCGCACTGGTTTCGGCCAGTACCTTGGGATCGTCGAAGAATGTTGTTGCACGAACGATCGCGCGAGCGCGGCTGGTCGCTTCTTCAATGGAAGCGAGGTGAGTCGAGTCGCTCATGAAAATTCCGGAGCCAACAAAGACGGCTTCCGCACCCAATTGGCGAACTAACGCGGCATCCGCCGGGGTGGCGATGCCGCCCGCGGAGAAGTTCGGGACGGGCAGCTTGCCGGCCTTCGCAACCATACGGATCAGTTCATACGGGGCGCGGTGATCCTTTGCGGCTGCGAACAATTCTTCTTCGCTCATCACGGTCAACTGGCGCATGTCTTTCACAATCTGACGGAGATGCTTGACCGCGTGGACCACGTCGCCAGTTCCGGCTTCGCCCTTGGTGCGAATCATCGCGGCGCCTTCGGCAATGCGACGCAGCGCCTCTCCCAGATCACGTGCCCCGCAGACGAATGGGGTTTTGAAAGCGTGCTTGTTCACGTGGTGCAGCTCGTCGGCCGGCGTCAGAACTTCCGATTCATCGATGAAATCGACCCCTAGCTCCTGCAGCACCTGTGCTTCGGCAAAGTGTCCGATGCGACATTTCGCCATCACAGGAATGGAAACCGAGGCCATGATTTCCTTGATGATCGCAGGGGAAGCCATCCGGGCCACACCGCCTTCGGCGCGAATCTGCGCCGGTACGCGCTCGAGCGCCATGACGGCCACGGCGCCGGCCTTTTCCGCGATCTCCGCCTGCTCCGCGTTGATAACATCCATGATGACGCCGCCCTTCAGCATTTCTGCCAGGCCTACCTTCAGACGCAGTCCGTGACCGGATTCTGGATTTGCATTGCCGTTAATTTGGTGATTCGCCATGGTGCCGCTCCTTGCCACGCAAAACTGTCGTGGAAATATAAGTTTATCAGCTTCTTTGCTATCGATTCGCCGCGCTGAATGTCAGTCGCTGTTTGTATTTCTCAAACAATTCTGCGGAATTGACGGCGATAAAAACGCCCTTAGCACGGGCCAGCACAGTTCCATCTAGCGTGCGGATTTCGCCGGTGTGGAAGTGCTTCCGGCCCTCTTCTTTTACCGACCAACCGACGGCACGAAGCGGGGTTGCGAGCGGAACGGGTCGAAGATAATCGATCGACATGTGCCGGGTGAGCGCGACAATGCCTTTGCGCCGATTCACCTTACCCATGGCTTCGTCCAGGATCGTCGCAATGATGCCGCCATGGACATGACCGGGAGGACCCTCAAAGCGCCGCGGCACACGAAATTCGCTGGCGATACCGCCGTTGTCGGGAGTCTCCTTAAAGCGCAGGTGCAGTCCATTTCGATTTTCCGGGGAGCAGCCGAAGCATTGATGGACCAATCCGGGGATGGGTCCATCGAGGGTATGGCCGGAGTTGGCAGCCGTTTTGTGCTTCTTTGCGCGGGTCGAAGTCATGAATTGATTTCCATTTTCATCGCTTGCGTTTCCGGTTGCTGCGCGATCAATTCCGCAACACCTTTTTGGGCGACGGTTTCGTTGTAATGCAGAATCTTCATGCCACGGTAGACCTCCAGCAGTTCCTGCGAGCGGAGTAAATGTTGCGGATCGCGTGGGCCTCGCGGATTGCCGAGACGTTCGTTGTCTTCGGTGTAGGTGCGATAGAGCAACAGGCCCCCGGGGATAAGAATCTTCGGCAGCCACGGCAACACCGCGCGATCCAGAAAAAAGGAAACCAGCACAAATCCAAAGTAATGACCGCGGCTGGCGTATTCAGAGACAACATCAAGTGCAGCACCTTGCTGTACATTGAGCGTGAGCTGACTTGCCGCGGCCTTCTCA
>JAJYSL010000091.1 GCA_021793595.1 Acidobacteriota bacterium | reverse complement strand
CTGGAGGAAATTGAAGACCGGCTGGCGTTGCTGGATCGATTGAAGCGCAAGTACGGAGCGAATGTGGCGGAGGTAATCGCGTACGGGGAGCAGGTGCAGGCAAAGCTGGACGAAATTGAAAATCGCGATCAACTGCTGGCCGATTTGGCTGCGGAATTAACGAAAGCCGCAGAAGAATATAAAGCTGCGGCGGAGGCGCTGACGTCGCAGCGAAATTCCGCCGCGAAGCGCCTGACCAAGCGCGCGGAAGGCGAGATCAATCAACTGGCGATGAAGGCGCAGTTTCAAATTTCCGTGACGCCGCAGCGGGAAGAGTCGGCGTGGAGCGGGCATGGCTGGGACACGGTGGAGTATCGCATTGCCACCAATCCTGGCGAGCCGTTGAAGCCGCTCGACAAGATTGCCTCGGGCGGAGAGATGTCGCGCGTGCTGCTGGCGTTGAAGGTCAGCGTGGAAGAGAGCGCGAACACGACGGCAAAGGGGAAGCACAAAACGCAGTTGCCGCGTACCCTGGTCTTCGACGAGATTGACATCGGCATAGGAGGCAGCGCAGCCGAGGCCGTCGGCCAGAAATTGAAGACGCTGGCGCGGGGTCAGCAAGTGCTCTGCATCACCCACCTCCCACAAATTGCCGCCTTCGCGGATCAGCATTTCCTGATCGAAAAGCAGGAGCAGGGTGGCCGCACCAAGACCGGCGTCCGGCAATTGTCGAAGGACCAGCGGCGGCAGGAGATTGCCCGCATGCTGAGCGGCGCGCAGGTCACCGAGACCAGCCTGAAACACGCCGAGCAGATGCTGAAGACCAGCAGTGCCCTGTAGTCGATAAAAAATAATTCCATCTGCAAAAAAGAGGTGATTTGATACACTCGCGCACGATGACGACATTCCGACTGCGGTCTATCAATCTTCTCCCTTTTATGCTCGGTGCGGTATCGATCGGCTGTCTGGCGCAGGCAGTATCGAGCCCTTCACCGCAACATCTCTTCTTTCGCGTGACGCTGGGAGCGCAGCAAGCTACGCCTGTTTCCGGGCGGCTGATTCTGATGATCAAGCCGGGAACGAAGCTCGAAGACGTTCAGGTGAGTGAATTTCGTCCGTCGAGCATTTCCATTGCGGCGAAGGATGTGAGCGGATGGACGCCGGGCGAGTCGGTCGACATCGACACCGACAACATTGCGTTTCCTGCAGGCTTCTCCAAGTTGCCGCCGGGAGATTATGTGGTGCAGGCCGTGCTGGACACGGCCAATAAATTTGCCTACTACGGCCGCTTGCCGGGGGACATCGAGAGTGCTCCGACATTGTTGGCGCACTGGACCGCGGGGCAGGGCGAAGAACCGCAGTTGACGCTGGTGAAGACAATCGGGCCGAAGACGCGCGATTGGTTATCGCCGAAGATGAGCGCCGCCGAAAAGCAAGGGGCAACGGACTCTACGAAACTATTCGACTTTGAGAGCCCGGTGCTGACGCAGTTCTGGGGTCGCTCCATGCATGTTCGCGCGTGGGTGCTGTTGCCTCCGGGATATAAGGATCATCCAAAGCAGCGCTATCCGACGGTGTATTTCACGCATGGGTTTGGCGGCATGATGGAATACAACAAATTTACTGCAGCGATGTTGTACCAGCGCATGGCGGAGGGGAAGATGCCGCCGATGATCTGGGTGCTGCTGGATGAAAGCAGTCCGCGGGGCACGCATGAATTTGCCGACTCCGTAAATAATGGCCCTTGGGGTCAAGCGCTGACGCAGGAGGCGATTCCAGCTCTGGAACGCGAGTACCGCATGGATGCCAAGCCGAGTGGACGCTTCCTGAACGGGCACTCCTCGGGTGGCTGGGCGACGTTATGGTTGCAGGTGACCTATCCGAAGATTTTTGGCGGTACATGGTCGACCTCCCCGGACCCAAGCGATTTTCATGACTTTACCGGGATCAATTTGTACGCGGCACGTGCAAATGTCTATCGCAAGCCAGACGGCATGCCCTTCCCGATCATTCGCAACAAGGGAAAAGTGATGGCTACCTTTCAGGAACTAACACAACTGGAGGATGTTCTGGGGCCGTACGGAGGCCAGGTGCGTTCGTTCGATTGGGTCTTTTCTCCGCGAGGCCAGGGGGGGCGGCCCGAGCCGATGTTCAATCACTTTACGGGAGATGTAAACCCGGCGGTGGTGGCGTACTGGCAGCAGCATTACGACATCGCCTATCGTGTGGCGCAGCAGTGGCCAATGATTGGAAAGGACCTGCGGGGCAAGGTGCATCTCTACGTGGGCACAGCGGATACGTTTTATCTGGATGGCGCGGCGCACAGGCTGGATGCGGTGTTCCAGGGATTGCATGCCGATGAGCACTTCAGCTTCATCCCCGACCGCACCCACTTCGACCTTTATCGAATCGGAAATGACCGGGTTGGATTGCTCGATGTAATCGCCGGACAAATGTATGTGGTGGCAAGGCCAAAGACGCACTGGAAAGCGACATCAAGCCCGGCGGAAGCACCGTAAGGTATGCTGCAAATTTGGTGCAGATTTGAGCGATTTGCGCTAGCCGAGAGGCTGATCGAACGGTATACTTAGGTGTGACTGAGAAACCGAAGGAATTTACCGCCACCCCCGTCGTCGCCGCGACTGATCGCCGCATTCTGCTGCTGAAACCACGAGGATTTTGTGCAGGTGTGGTGCGCGCGATTGACGTGGTGCAGATTGCCTTGGAGACGTTTGGCGCGCCAATTTACGTTCGTCGGGAAATTGTGCATAATCGATTCGTGGTCAATGATTTAGCGGCGAAAGGGGCGATCTTTGTCCATGACATCGACGAGGTGCCTGAGGGTGCGCGGATTATTTACAGTGCGCATGGGGTTTCGCCAGCCGTACGGGAGATCAGCCGGCAACGGAAACTGAAGGTAATTGACGCCACATGTCCGCTGGTGACCAAGGTGCACGTGGAGGCGGTGAAATTTGCGCGTCAGGGATATTCGCTGGTGCTGATCGGTCATCGCGACCATGATGAAATCGAGGGCACGCTGGGCGAAGCGCCCGATGAAACCCAGGTAGTCTCCACAGTGGAGGAAGTGGCGGCGCTGGAAGTGCCGAATCCAGAGCGGGTCGCATATCTGACCCAGACCACGCTCAGTCTCGATGAGGCGCGGGATATTATTCACGCCCTAAAAGCAAAGTTCCCGAACATCGTCGGACCTCATTCGCAGGACATCTGCTACGCGACAGAAAATCGCCAGGTAGCGGTGAAGAATGTGGCGCACCAGGCGGACCTGGTGCTGGTGGTGGGTTCGAATAACAGTTCCAACTCGAATCGCCTGGTGGAGGTTTCGCGAAATCTGAACACAGTCGCCTACCTGATCGATGATTCGGACAAAATTCGGCCGGAGTGGTTGGAGCACGCGAAGACTGTCGCTGTAACGGCAGGTGCGTCCGCGCCCGAAGTTCTGGTGCAGGATGTCATCAATTACTTGCAGCGAAACGGTTTCGGCGAAGTGGAAGAGGTTGAGGTGATGCCGGAGAATGTTCGCTTCGGTCTGCCTCCCGAAATTGTTCGTGCCATTGCGGTTGCGCCGGAACAGCCGGCTTCTGTCACGCCCTAGTCGTCTGGCATAACGGCTAAACGTTTCTAGTTGATTTCGCGCATGTTTTCGGGCTAAAGGCCCGAATATGTTTTTGGGCAGGCCGCATCTTACTGAAGAGGGACTATAGTTCGTTTGTCGACACTTATGGCCACAGTTGATCAAGCCAAGCACGGCAGTGCGGTGCGGTTCGGAAGACTCGATGCGGGTCTGGACGAAGTCGAGCAGGCGATCAGCTCCTCGCGGGAGTTGCTCTTCTCGCAGCAACAGCCGGAAGGCTATTGGTGCGGTGAGTTGGAAGCAGACACGACGCTCGTGTCTGACTACATCATGATGCATAAGCTGCTGGGTACCGGCGACGAGGGCCGGATGCGGCGTGCGATTGCCGAAATTCTTCGCCATCAAAACCAAGACGGGGGATGGAGCGTCTACACTACCGGGCCGTCGAATCTGAGCGCGGCTGTCAAGGCGTATTTCGCACTGAAGCTGATGGGGTGGTCTGCGAACGACGCACCGCTGGTGAAAGCGCGCGAGTGGATTTTGGCCAACGGCGGCGCCACCGAAGTGAACACCTATACCAAGTTGTATCTGTGTTTCTTCGGCCAGTATGACTACAACGCGGTTCCGGCGATTCCGCCGGAGATCGTGCTGTTTCCCAAGTGGTTCTATTTCAACCTGTACGAAATTTCTTCCTGGTCGCGCGCCATACTGGTGCCCCTGGCGATTGCGTATGCGAAGAAGCCGTTCAAGAAGATTCCACCGGAGCAGGGCATCGACGAGCTGTTTGTCGGGGGCCGCGAACGCGCCAATCTAAATCTGCATTGGGATAAGAAAATTTTCTGCTGGCGCAATTTCTTTCTGGTTCTCGACAAGATGACGCATTGGTCGGAGCGCATTCATGTGCGTCCGTTGCGCGCGATAGCCCTAAAGAAAGCGGAGAAGTGGATTCTTGAGCGGATGGAGATGTCGGACGGTCTGGGAGCGATTTATCCGGGCATTTTGAACTCCGCAATCGCCTTGCGATGCCTTGGCTACTCACTGGACGATCCGCAGGTGATTCGGACGCTGGATGAGTTTGAAAAGCTGGGGATTGAGGAGCCCGGAATTCCGGGGCAAATCGAACCTACATTTCGCATGCAACCTTGCTGCTCGCCCGTATGGGACACGGCGTATGCCTTGTTCGCGCTGGGAGAATCCGGTGTTTCCAGCCGCGATCCGCGCCTGTTGCAGGCGGCCGACTGGATGTTGTCGAAGGAGGTTCGCCACAAGGGAGACTGGTCCGTTAAGGTTCCCCATGTCGAGCCGGGCGGCTGGTATTTTGAATTCAATAATGAGTTCTATCCGGACATCGACGATTCCGCACAGGTGCTGCTTGCTCTCAACAAGGTGGAGAATCCCAGGGAGCGATATCAGTATGACGTGACCCAGAGGGCGATTCGCTGGATCTGGGCGATGCAGTGCAAGAACGGAGGCTGGGCCAGCTTCGATAAAGACAACACGAAGATGGTTTTCCAGCATATTCCGTTTGCGGATCACAATGCCATGCTGGATCCGCCGACGGTTGACATTACCGGACGCATTCTCGAGATGCTGGCGAGCTATGGCGTAACACGCGACGATCCGAGGGTCGCGAAGGCGATCGAGTTTATCTATCGCGAGCAGGAATCCGATGGAAGCTGGTTCGGACGCTGGGGCGTCAACTATTTGTACGGCACGTTCCTGGTGTTGCGCGGACTCGAGGCAATGGGTGTCTGGAATCATGAGCCGCAAATTCAGCAGGCGGCGGAATGGATCCGCATGGTGCAGAATGCCGACGGTGGCTGGGGTGAAAGTTGCGCCAGCTACGATGATCCGGCGGAGCGGGGCATTGGAGTGAGTACCGCTTCGCAAACCTCGTGGGCGATTCTTGGATTGTTGGCCGCGGGAGATATTCGCAGCGATTCTGTAGCCAAGGGAATACGCTGGTTGCTGCAGCACCAACAAGCGGATGGTTCCTGGAGCGAGGATCGCTACACGGGCACGGGATTCCCGCGGGTTTTTTATTTGTCATACCACATGTACCGCAACTATTTTCCGCTGCTGGCGCTTACAACCTATCGTAGGGCAAAGCAGGCTGAGAGTTTGGGAATCAGAAGCTAATTGCAGAATGTCTGCCGGTGGTAGCTGTCGCGCTCAATGCTGAAATAGAGACGAAGTGTAGCAAGAAGGAGAATTTTGAATGGCAGTGCCAATCTCACAAATGTGGACGGTGGCAACCTATGTGTTGCGCCAGCGCTGGAGTGGCCGCAAACGCTATCCGTTGGTTCTGATGTTGGAGCCGCTGTTTCGGTGTAACCTGGCGTGCGCCGGCTGCGGAAAAATTCAATATCCCGCCCACATCTTGAAGAAGCAATTGTCGCCGGAGGAGTGCTTTCGCGCGGTCGATGAATGCGGTACCCCGATGGTGTCGATCCCCGGCGGAGAACCACTGCTCCACCCGCAGATAGGAGAAATTGTTGAAGGATTGATTGCAAGGAAAAAGTATATCTACCTATGCACCAATGCCTTGTTGCTGAAAGAGAAGCTGCACCTGTTCAGGCCCAGCAAATATCTTTCCTTCTCGGTGCACATGGACGGGCAGCGTGAGCATCATGACTTCTCCGTCTGCCTGGAAGGCGGATACGACAAGGCGATTGAGGGCATTCGCGAGGCTGTTTCCAAGGGTTTTCGCGTGACGACAAATACAACTTTGTTTGACGGCGCCGATCCGAACAGCGTGCGCGCTTTCTTTGACGAGATGATGCAGGTTGGCGTGGAGTCGATGATGGTCGCGCCCGGATACACCTACGAAAAAGCCCCAGACCAGAAACATTTTCTAGGCAGGGCGCGCTCGCGAAGATTGTTCCGCGCCATTCTTGCGAACCGCAAGAAGAGCTGGCGTTTCAACGCATCGCCGATGTACATGGAATTTCTGATGGGCAAGCGCGATTTTGCTTGCACCCCATGGGGCATGCCGACTTACAACATTTTCGGTTGGCAGAAACCCTGCTATTTGCTGCAGGATGGCTACGCCGATAGTTTCGCCGAGCTGATGGAAGCGACAGAGTGGTCGCACTATGGGACCGAGTCCGGCAATCCCAGGTGTGCGAATTGCATGGTGCACTCAGGGTATGAAGCGTCGGGGGTCAACTTCACCTTTGGCTCGCTGAAAGGATTGTTGGCGACAGCAAAGGCGATGATGACGTTGTATCCGGATCGCGGAGCGCTCGATTTGCTGAGCCAGCCGGTGAAACCGGTGCATGCGAAAAATCCTCTGGTGAATATTGAGGTGCCGCAAACATCCCTGGAGGAAACCCGCGCATGACGGAAGCAGCGGCCAAGCCAGTTTCCGATCCGGATGCGATGGAAGTTGCGCCGGGAACGGAGCGCGCAGTTCTGGAAGGCTGGATTCCAGCGCTCGCCACTGAGGAAGAAACTCGAGAAGCGTTGGAACATGCCTTCGGATATCGCGGCGACGTGACCATCACGCTGAAGACCGGAGTGCGCATTGAAGGGTATATCTTCGATCGCCGACCGGCACCGGCGCTGCACCGGGCCATTGTTCGCATTATGCCGAAAGATACCTCGGAGCGGGTGTCGATTCCTTACTCCGAAATTGCAGGTCTGGCGTTTACCGGACGCGATTCCGCGGCGGGCAAAAGCTGGGAAGCCTGGGTGCAGCGCTATTGGGAAAAAAAGGCCGCCGGTGAGACGAATATCGGCATCCAGGCCGAAGCGCTGGACTAAACTGGCCGAAACAGATTCATCCAATTTTTTTGCCCCTACCTATGCGGATCTTTGTTACCGGAGCCACTGGATTTGTCGGCAGTCATGTGGCACGGTCGCTGGGCGCAGCCGGAGCAGAGCTGCGTTTGCTGACGCGCAAGACCAGCCGAACCGAACATCTGGAAGGATTGAAGGCAGAGCTTATTACTGGCGACCTGCTGCAGCCGGAACATCTTCGCAGCGCGATTTCCGGTTGTGATGCGCTGATTCATGTGGCGGCCGATTACCGGCTGTGGGTGCCCGATCCAAACACAATGTATGCGGCGAATGTCGAGGGGACAAAAGCGCTACTGCGGCTGGCGCGCGAAACCGGGGTGGGTCGGGTGGTCTACACTTCGAGCGTCGCGACCATGGGATTTCGCTCCGATGGCACGGTTGTTGATGAGGAAACTCCGGTCTCGATCGAGAACATGATCGGCCATTACAAACGCTCCAAATTCCTTGCCGAACAGGAAGCCATCGCAGCGGCGCGTCTCGGCCAACGGGTGGTCATCCTGAATCCGACGACGCCGATTGGGGCTGACGACGCGAAGCCAACACCGACCGGTCGCATCGTTGTCGATTTTCTAAATCGAAAATTCCCGGCGTATGTGGATACCGGTTTGAACCTGGTGGATGTGCAGTCCGTGGCGGCCATGCATGTAACGGCGCTGGATCGAGGGAGATCTGGAGAACGATACATCTTGGGCGGAGAAAATCTTACGCTGAAGCAGATTCTGGATCGTATGGCCGCGATGACAGGTTTACCGTCGCCGACGATGCAGGTACCGCACGCGGTCGCCATGACTTTCGCGTTTTTCGATGAATGGATTACCGGCCGCATGCTGGGCCATGAACCGCGAGCCACGGTGGAAGCGGTGCGTATGGGAAGGAAGAAAATGTTTGCCAGCTCGGCAAAGGCGGAGCGGGATTTGGGATTCCAACTGGTGCCGGTGGACTCGGCACTGCGAGCTGCGATCGAGTGGTTTCGCGCGCACGGGTATGCTCCAGCGTCATGAAGGTCGACGCTGCCCGACCCAGGATCGCGATTCTCGCGGCACTGCCGCGGGAGGTTGCGCATCTGGTGCGCGATTGGGCGGCTCCCGTGGTGTCGCGCAGGGAAGGCACCAGCATTTGGCAAAGCGATCGCGCGATTGTGGTGTGTGCCGGCATGGGTCGAGAACGCGTCACTCTGGGGTTGGAGTTGGCTGAGTCTCGCGGCCCGCTGTGCTCGGTGATTTCTGTTGGCTACGCTGGGGCGCTGCGGGAGGGGATGCGGATCGATGGAGTGTACTGGCCGTCGATTGTGATTGATGGACAGACCGGCGAGCGGTTTGCATGCGAGGATGGAGAGGGCGTTTTGGTGACAGCGGATCATGTTGTGGGGCGCGATGAAAAGTTGAAGCTGGCGGCGCAATGGAATGCAGACATGGTGGATATGGAGGCGGCTACGGTGGCGAAGTTGGCAAAGGTACGTGACCTGCCGTTTCGAACGTTGCGCGCCATCAGTGATCCGGTCAACGACGATTTGCCAGACTTGAGGCGTTTCACCGATCCACGAGGCGGTTTTCAGAGCAGGTCTTTTGCGATGTATGTAGCATTGCATCCATGGCTGATTCCAACGACGGTCAGGTTAGGGAAGCAGTCGTCGCGTGCATCGCGGGAGATTGCGGCAGCACTCCTCCAAGTTTTGAGGCAAGCGGAATAAAATGGAAACAGTGACTACCTTTAACGGTTCAATTCCCTCAACAATGCGGGCAGCGATTTATCGCGGCATCAATGACGTTCGCGTGGAGAACGTGCCTGTTCCTAAAATTGGCGCGGGCGAAGTCCTGGTCAAAATTCATAGCTGCGGGATCTGCGGGACCGATCTGAAGAAGATTCACACCGGTTCGCATTCCGCTCCGCGCATTTTCGGCCACGAAATGGCAGGCGTGATTGCCGCCGTCGGCGACAAGGTAAGCGGCTGGAAGGTGGGCGACCGGGTGATGGCATTTCATCACATTCCATGCGGGAAGGGCTGCTATTACTGCAGGAAGAAAACATTTTCGCAGTGCGAGAGTTATAAGCGCGTAGGTTGTACCGCGGGATTCGAGCCGTCGGGCGGCGGGTTTGCGGAATACATTCGAGTGATGGACTGGATTGTCGAGCGGGGACTAGTGCGGATTCCGGATCATGTTCCTTTCGAACAAGCGATATGGATTGAGCCCGTCAACACGTGCTACAAGGCGATTCACAATCTTCATCTGGCTGCAGATGAGACCGTGCTCGTGATCGGTCAGGGACCGATTGGAATTCTGCTGGCCTCCTTGGCGCGGCAGGCCGGCGCGACCGTGCTCACCTCGGATCTTTATCCGTCGCGTCACCAAGTGGCATCGCAATTCGATCTGCATCATCCAATCTATGCCGATAAACAGGATCCAATCGCGGTAGTGAAAGAACACACCGAAGGTCGCGGCGCGGATGTTGTGATTGTGGCTGTTGGTGGCGATGCTTTAATTCGTCCGGCCATGGATGCCGTGCGCTTTGGCGGACGCGTATTGCTGTTTGCTGCAACGCAACATGGTGAAGCGGTCATCGATCCGGCTGCAATCTGCATGGACGAAAAATCGCTCATCGGATCCTACAGTTCTTCGGCGGATGTACAGCACACGGCTTCTCAATTGGTGCTGGACGGCTATCCCGATCGCTTTAACTTGACTCGCCTGATCTCCCATACGTTTCCGCTGGAACAGGCGGCGGAAGCGATTGTCTTCGCCTCTGATCCTAAACCGGACTCGATGAAAGTAGTGATTCAGCCGTAGGTACTCCTCGTTCTGTCATGTCAAGAGTGAAAGAAAACATAAGTCGATCGACTCACACTGCAGTCTGCAAAACCATCGATATGACCGCTGAAATGAATGCCGCTATTTTGTACGGCAAAGAAGATGTTCGGATTGAAAGGTTGCCCGTCCCGGAAGCGGGCGCAGGGGAGATTGTTGTCCGTGTCGCCGCCGCGCTGACCTGCGGAACCGATCTGAAAGTATTTCGCCGCGGCTATCACGAGAAAATGCTGAAGCCGCCTGCGCCGTTTGGGCATGAAATGGCAGGAGTCGTATCCCAGGTGGGTGAGGGGGTGACGAAGTTTCGGGAAGGGGATCGCGTGGTCGCGGTCAATTCCGCACCGTGTGGGGAGTGTTATTTCTGCCGTAAGAAGCAGGAAAATCTTTGCGACGATCTGATTTTCAATAATGGTGCATACGCAGAATATTTTCGGATTCCCGCGCGCATCGTGATGAAAAATGCATTTCTCGTTCCAGCATCGTTACCGCTGGAGCATGCAGCCCTGACCGAGCCGCTGGCTTGCGTGCTGCACGGCATGGATGAAATTGGCGCTCAAGCCGGAGAACAGATGGTAGTGATTGGGGCCGGTCCCATTGGGCTGATGTTTATTCACGCGGCTGCGCTGAACAACATCGAAGTGATCGCGGTGGTGAAGCACACGGAGCAGGTGCAGCTAGCCCGTTCGTTTGGGGCGCGTCATGTTGTGCAGACGACGATGACCGGCGACGTGATCGCTGCCGTTCGCGCGCTGACCCCACAGCGCCACGGTGCGGATTCGGTAGTGGAAGCGGTGGCGACACCTGAGACCTGGCAATGGGCCGTCGACATGGTGCGCAAAGGCGGCGTGGTCAATTTCTTTGGCGGTTGTGCGGCAGGCACGCAGGTCGCGCTTGATACCAACCGTCTGCACTACAACGATCTGACGCTGCGCGCCAGTTTTCATCATCGTCCATCCGTGTGTCGCCGTGCCTTTGATTGGATTGCGAGTGGCAGGTTCGAGAGCAGCAGGTTTCTGACGGGGCGAGCACCCCTGGAAGAACTGGTTCCCGTTTTTCGGCATTTTTTGAATCGCAACAATGACATTAAGATTGCGATACATCCCGGCGAGGGATGGAACGATGACTAGTGGCCTGCAGCAGACGGACAGGAATTCCGCAGAGGCGCTGGAGTCGGCGTGGAGGAAGCTTCCCGCCCAATACCGGATGCCAAAACAGGCGCCCACGCTGGCGGAAGCACAGGCGTACTGCAGGGAGTTAGCAGAATCGCACTACGAGAATTTCCATGTTGCAACCTGGTTTCTGCCGAAGCAATTGCGACCGCACTTTCAAAGCATTTACGCCTACTGCCGCATCTCGGACGATTTGGGGGATGAGGTCGGCGACGCGCAGCAATCGCTGGCACTGCTGGACTTCTGGAACGGCGAGTTGGATGCCTGCTACCAGGGAGTGACGCGCCACGCGGTGTTTGTCGCTCTCGCGGAAACGATTCGCGTCTGCAACATTCCAAAGAATCCGTTCGCGAACCTTCTGGTTGCATTTCGTCAGGATCAGACGGTGACGCGATATCCCACCATGGAAGATGTGTTTGGCTACTGCCGCAATTCGGCCAATCCGGTAGGGCACCTGGTGTTGTATGTTTGCGGCTACCGCGAGCCAGAGTTGTTTACGCTTTCGGACTTCACCTGCACCGCACTGCAACTGGCAAATTTTTGGCAGGATGTGCGCGAGGATTATTTGCGTCATCGAATCTACCTTCCACTAGAAGATATGGAGCGATTCGGCGCGACCGAAGAGCAGATTCGAGATCGGCGGTTCAGTCTGGAATTTCGCAATCTGATGGAACATGAAGTGGCGTTCGCGCAGAAGTTGTTTGAGGCGGGGGCACCATTGCGGGACCGGGTCGACAAGGAGATTGCGGTTGACATCGAGCTGTTCAGCCGGGGGGGACAAGAGATTCTGCGAGCCATTAAGAGACAGAATTACGATGTGCTCCGATCTCGACCAGTGATTTCCAAGCCGCGGAAGGCTGCGCTGCTAGTGCGCGCATTTCTTGAGCGACTGACCGCAAGGCAGGCTGCGTGAGTGATTCGGTGGCGCAAGCGTATGCCGCCTGCGAATCGATTGCGCGGCGAGAAGCAAAGAATTTCTACTATGCATTTCGTGCATTGCCCAAGACGAAGCGCGCCGCTGTTTGTGCCGTGTATGCCTTCATGCGTCATGCGGATGACCTGGCGGACGACGAGCAACTTCCGCGACAAGAACGGCTGACTCAATCGCAGCGCTGGCTGGAGGACTGGCATCGTGCCGCCGCGGGTGAACCCACAAACAACCCCGTATTTATTGCATTGAGAGATTCACAGCGGCGATTCGGAATTTCAACAGAGTTGCTCGACCAACTGGTGCAGGGAACCATGCTCGATCTAAGTGCCCCAACCAGTGGGACGGAAATTGCGACCTATCCCACATTCGAAGATCTTTATCGCTACTGCTATTTCGTGGCCTCCGTCGTAGGGCTGGTGTGCATTCGCATTTTCGGCTATACGGATCCGCAGGCGGAAGCGTTGGCGGAGCAGACGGGCATTGCATTTCAGCTGACAAATATTCTGCGCGATGTTCGCGAAGATGCGGAGCGCGGCAGGGTGTATCTTCCGCTCGACGACCTGAAGCAATTTCATCTGACGGTGGAGCAGTTCACCGCACGACACCCCAGGCAGAAAATGAATGCGGACGAACGCGGCCTGTTGGATATGGAGGCTGGACGCGCCCGAGAATATTACCGGGCGGCAGACAAGCTATTGCCGCTAATCTCGCCGGACAGCCGAGCAGCTCTATGGGTGCTGGTCACGATCTATCGGCGTTTGCTGCAACGGATTGAAAGCGCGCACTACGAAGTATTCGCCCAGCGAGTGAGCCTGCCGACGGGGGAGAAGCTCTGGATACTTGCCCGCGGATTGTGGATGGCGTTTCGCTTGCGGTGGGTACAAGGCATATAACCGGCAGAACTTTATCTTTGCAATGACCTCAACACAAGCCATGGCGGACACGACCACCTACGGTGCCGATATCCACGACGTTGCGGTCGTTGGCGGTGGGCTGGCCGGCCTGTCTGCCGGTTGCGCGCTTGCCGAATCTGGCTATCACGTGCATCTGATCGAGCGGCGTCCGTATGTCGGTGGCCGAGCTTCCTCTTATGAGCATCCCGGTACGGGAGAGGTGGTCGACAATTGCCAGCATGTTTTGCTTGGCTGCTGTACGAACTTGATCGCATTCTACAAACAGCTCGGCGTGGCCGATCGGATTCGCTGGTTCGATCGCATTACCTTTATTGAGCCGGGCGGACGACAGAGTCTTCTGCGTCCGGGAAGTTTGCCGGCACCGCTGCATAATGCGATGGCGTTTCTGCAGTCTTCCGTGCTGTCTCTTGCGGATAAGGTGGCCATCAGCCGTGGCATGATGAGTTTTCTACGGGGCGTTCCGGCGGACAGCGAAGAGAACTTCGCGTCATGGCTGGCGGGTCATGGACAGACCCGGCGAGCCATCGATCGATTCTGGAATCCAGTGCTGGTCAGTGCGCTCAACGAAAACCTCGATCGCGTTTCGGTCCATTATGCGGCGATGGTATTTCGCACATCGTTTATGCAGTCAGAACAGGCGGGCTGGATGGGTGTGCCGACGATTCCGCTCAGCGAATTGTATTCGCACGCCGTTGGTTTCATCGAAGCGCATGGTGGCCAGGTGAGCTTGCGCACGAGCGTCGACGGCTTTCAGTACGACGAGCACAGCCGTCGTT
The DNA here is from genome assembly GCA_021793595.1 of Acidobacteriota bacterium. The sequence continues at coordinate 1,815 of JAJYSL010000091.1, read as the reverse complement.
GGCGAATTGGTTTTGAGGGCGGCAATATCGAGGCGGACGCCGTGGTGCTGGCGGTTCCATTTGAGTCGATGCAGAAGCTGTATCCGCTGCTGCCTGCACCTGCAGGAGGCGCTGCTGCATCGCTCGTGGATAAGCTGGAACATTTTCAGCATTCGCCGATCACGGGTATCCACCTTTGGTTCGATCGCACGATTACGAATCTGGATCATGCGGTTCTGCTCGATACAACGATTCAATGGATGTACAACAAGACGCGGCTGCAGCCCCAGCGGCGCGCCGAGGATGCCGGTAGCTATCTCGAACTGGTGGTGAGTGCGTCAAAGGCGCTGGTTCCGATGTCTCGCCAGGAAATTATTGATCTGGCTCTGCTGGAGCTCGCAGAATTCTTTCCCGTGGTGCGCGAAGCGAAATTATTGAAAGCTGCCGTGGTGAAAGAAGTGCGCGCAACATTTTCTGTTACTCCGGGACTGGATGCGTATCGGCCGGGCCCCGTCACAGCATGGCCAGAAGTTTTTCTGGCAGGAGACTGGACGGCGACCGGCTGGCCTTCAACCATGGAAGGTGCGGTACGCAGCGGAAATCTTGCAGCGGAAGCAGTGACAAATTCTGTCGGAAAGCCGCAAAAATTCCTGCAGCCGGATTTACCACCGCGGGGATTGATGCGGCTATTTCCGTAGGGAGACTTGATGTCTAGCGGCTCAGAAAAAATACGCCGGCACAGACGCACACGGCCGCAATCCAGCGGCGTCCATCGACATTCTCTTTCAATATCCACTTGGCGGCAAATGCGTTGGTGACAAACGTGAGCGCCGCCGATGCGGGGGCCACCAGGCTGACATCTGCCCAACTGAGAGCAAAAAGCAGCGAGAAAAAACTCAGCGCCATGCAGGATACGCCGGAGAAAAAGCGTGCGTTGCGCAACACAGCGAGGATCGCACCCTGCAACCCGGAGTGGCTGCGGATCACGTCAAAATCGCCGATCTGGCGAATGGCACCGGCAAGCAATACGTCCCCGGCTGTGGCTAACAGCACGATGACACCGATCATCGACCAGACAGCTGCGTCTCCAGAGAGATTCATGCCGGCCTGCCTCCTTTTCCTGCGGCAGTCAGTTCTCGCACATCTGGAGATGCGTCACTGTCATCGTCCACGTTTGGATGATCGTGATTGGTGTAAGAAGGGCCGTGCGTCACGAAGCCTACACCAATGGTGATGAGAGCGATGCCAAACCAGCGGGCCGGTGAGAGGGTCTCATGCAGCCAGAATTTCGACAGCAGCGCCACGATCACGTAGCCAAATCCAGTGGCAGGAAGAACAAATGTCAGGTCGGCCCATGAGAGTGCGGTCAGGTAGGACGCAAAAAATAGAATCAGGAAGAGAATTCCGCTCAGGACCCACGGATTCTTCAGCGCGACCAGCAGCGTGAGCAGATGATGCAACGACACCGGGCCGACTTGTTTCATTCCCTTGCTGAGAAACGTGTCGCCCACCGATGCGCCGATCATGACAGCACAGAGAATCAGGTAGCGGCGAAATGTCATGGTGGATTGCGAGATAGCGATGGCGAGGTTCCTCAACCTGCGTTGCAGGTTTCATTGCGAAAGGGCGAAACGGAAACGCGGTCAGCAATGATTGGCTGACCGCGCAAATAAAAATCCAACCGCACCAGCCGCGCGCTCAGGCGCCGACTTGTTGTGTTGCGGCCACGGCGGCCTTGTCGCGCTTGCTTTTCGCAACCACGCGATTGCGTTGCGCACGCAGTTTTAGAAATGCCTTCGCCTCAACATACAAACGCGGCAGGTCGCGATTGGCGAT
>JAJYSL010000548.1 GCA_021793595.1 Acidobacteriota bacterium | reverse complement strand
GCCCACCATTGTCTTGCACCGTTTTTTCCCAACTGATGGGCAGCTTGCCCGAAGGATCGACCTCGCCAAACAGAATCTTTGTCAGCGCGTTGCCCGCCTGCTGCCCGCCATACCACGTCTGCAACAGCACCGGCGCTTTATCCAGCCAACCCTGGGTGGCGACACTGCCACCGGAGGTGAGTACTACGATGGTATGCGGATTGGCCGCGGTGACCGCCTGAATCAGCGCCTCCTGCCCAAAGGGAAGCCGATAGGTGCGGTCGAAGCCCTCCGACTCTGTCGAGGGGCCGTACCCAACCGACACCACCACCACATCCGCCATTTTGGCCAGCTTGATGGCATTCGGGTCGATCAGTTTATCTTGCGCGACGATGCCAAGTGACGCGGTGTTGCCCGGCCGATGCGGAAAGTATGTGAAACTCACTTGCGCCGGCTTGCCTCCCTGCAGCGTGATCGTACCCCACTCCGTCGCGCCGCCCATGCGTTGATCTCGCGTCAGCAGCCGCTGGCCGTTGATGCGAAGCTCACTGTGATCGTCGAAATTGGTATTATCCACAACGGCATAGACGCCAGAGGTCTTGGGAATGAAGTAACCATGCCACTCCACTCGGTGCTCTGTTTTCGCCGGCTGCTCGAGCACCCACGATTCACTTGCATTGTTCACCGTCTCATCCACCGTGGAGATGGGTCCGTTGCCGGTCGACATTCCATACTCGACGCGCTGCAGGCCTGGGTGTTGGCAGTTTGCATCTACGCACCATTGCGTGCTCTTGAAAATATCCTCCGCGCTTTCAATTCCAGAGTTCCAATAGACCTTAATCCCCGGATACAGCGAATCGCTCAGGCCGGTCATAAAGCTCACCGGCGCGAAAGCGTCGACGTGGGAACTGCCTCCTGCGCCCGGAACTGCCGGATAGGCGTCTGGACCCAGAACAGCAATGGAATGGATTGCATGACGGTCCAGCGGCAGCAGATGGCCTTCGTTCTTCAGCAGCACTGCGCCTTCTTCCGCCGCCTTTAAGGCGACGGCATTGCCGTGCTGGTTGTACAGGGGAAAGTTCAAGTCAGTCTGATCGCGATCCAGAAATCCAAATTGCATCGCCGTCCGCAGAATGCGGCGAACCTTTTGATCGATTGTCGCGACCTTCACCTGTCCGTCTTGAATCGCTGGCAGCAGGTTCTCGGCATTCATGTACCTGCCGGAAGGCATTTCCAGATCGAGCCCGCCATTGGCGACGCCTATGGCATCGTGCGCCGCGCCCCAGTCCGACATCACAATGCCGCGAAAACCCCAGTCTTTCCGCAGTACTTCGATGTTCAGAAATTTGCTTTGCGTGGAATGTTCGCCATTGACCAGGTTGTAGGAATCCATGATCGCGCCCACGTGACCCTGTTTCACCGCCGCTTCAAAAGCAGGCAAGTAAAGCTCCCGCAATGCGCGTTCTTCCACGATGGTATTGATATGTCCCCGGTCGTATTCGGAATTGTTCACGTCGTAGTGCTTCACAGTTGCGATGACGCCCTGGCTTTGCACGCCGTCGATATAGCCCACGGCAATCTGTCCAGCTAAATAGGGATCTTCGCCAAAATACTCAAAGTTGCGGCCGTTCATGGGCGCACGATAAATATTGACTCCCGGACCTAGCAGAAAATTCACTCCTCGCGCGCGTGCATCCTCGCCCAGTCCTACGCCTATTTGCTCCGCCAGGGAGCGGTCCCAGCTCGCCGCCAGGTTGATTCCTGCTGCATAAGCTGTCGAAGGTCCCCAGGTGCGCACCCCCATCGGTCCGTCCGACATTTTGAGCCGCGGAAATCCAATGCTCGGCTCGCTGCGGACATACATGCCGTCCTCGCCGCCAATCAATGCTAGCTTTTGCTTCAGTGTCAGCTTCTGCACCATCGCATCCACCCTCTGTTCCATGGCGGGTGTAATGGGGCGCGGGCCTTGATTTTCCGTCGATTGGGTCAGGCCTGGAGTTGTTGCAAGAAAAAGAAAAGCAGAAAACAGCAGCAGCATACCCGTAGGCAAACTTTTTCGCATTTTTCATTCCTCAATGGATGGGGTGAGTTGATAGATGGCCTGCGATCACATCGCGGGCCTGCCGTAGCCACGTTAGAGCCGCGCCGCACGTTTGTCAAACCAGCCCAGCCTGCAGCCCAGCCACGCGCAGCCGGCAATCGAGCATACTGGAAGCCCAGCAGAACGTCCGGCTCCGCACCCTTGGGTTGTGGTGCAGCAGGCCGTTCGTTATAGTGAGAAAGGCACCCGGCGCTATCGTCTAGGGGTTAGGACGTGAGATTCTCAATCTTAAAACACGGGTTCGATTCCCGTTAGCGCTACCAATTATTTGACGCTAAAGCCCGCAATTACAGCGGGTTTTGCTTTTGTACGAAATTCCTGCTGGCGCACCTTAACTGCAAAAGCGCTCTCCGTGATACACAAAATGGTTTATAGGCGATTTGGCATTCATGCATCGCGCTACGTTTAGCGCGAGCTAGCATCTACGCGCCGAGAGGTCATAGTGAATCAGGCAATCACTTCATAGGCAAGGCTAATTGAGCGGAAAGAGAGAAGACGGTATGTCCCTTGAGCGAGGCAGAATGAGTCGGCGTGATTTCTTACAGGTTAGCGCGAGCGCGGCTGGAGCCTACCTGATACCAGCGCAAGAAGGACAGGGAGCGACTCCACCCAGCGGCGAGCCGGTTCCGAAGATAAGGGGCGAAATGCAAGCAGTAGCCGTCTCCGCGCCAGCACACGCGGAAGCTGAGGAGATGCGTGACCGATTTCTTTCCCCTCCTATGGATTGCCGACCCCACACGCGCTGGTGGTGGATGGGGAACGCGCTAACGAAAGAAGACATCACCTGGCAAC
>JAJYSL010000090.1 GCA_021793595.1 Acidobacteriota bacterium | reverse complement strand
AATCCGCTCGGGCGTGATTCCGGCGAGCATGTCGCTGCTTCTCCGTTGGCTTGTCGGTCTCTGCCGCGCTCTCGGATGCATCGGGCAGCAGACCGCCGGCAATCTCCGTCTCGATCTGCCGTACAGAAGCGGATGCGGGAGCGGGAGCGGGTATGGAGGGCGGCCCACGTGCAACTCGACGAAGGTACCATCGATACCGACACCACCGTGCACACGCTGTTCGGCAACCAGATGGGCGCGCGCAAGGGATACAACCCGAAGAACAAAGGCAAGAAGAGTTCCCAGCCGATCCTGAGCTTTATTGCCGAGACGCGGGAATATGCCGCTGGCGCGTTGCGCAACGGAGACCGGCCCGACGGCCGCGAGATCGCCGCGCACCTGGATGCCGTAGCCGCGAGCCTTCCTCCTGTTGTGAAGCGCGTCTACGCCCGCGCCGATTCCGGTTTTTACTGCCGCGAGGCCATCGAGGCCTAGGAGAAGAACGGCTGGCACTACATCGTCGTAGTGCGCAAGACGGCGCGGCTGATCGAGCAGTTGCAGACCTCTGACTGGAAGCCCTCGCCCAAGACCGACGCCGATGAGCCATGCGAGTTCCTCTATCAGCCCCAGGGATGGGCCAAGGCCCACCGCTTCCTGGCGCTGCGCTACCAGCGCGCCGAAGCCGACGAAAAGCCCGAGCAGTATCAACTCTTCGATACGCCCGAGTATATCTACCGGGTCTTCGTCACCGACCTCGATAACCCGATCGATCTTGCCGTCTGGTTCTACAACCAGCGCGCCGAAGCCGAGAATCTCATGAAAGAAGCCAACAACGATGCCGGCCTGACCGCGCATCCCTCCAACCGCTGGGCCATGAACGCCAACTGGTTCCAGATCGCCAGGCTGGCCTACAACCTGAACTGCTGGCTGGAGATCTTCAACCGCGAGGGGGCGGCCAACGTGGAGACGATCCAACACACCACGCTGGCCACCGCGCGACTGCGCTTTCTGTTTATCGCTGCCAGAATCTGGCGCCACTCCGGCCGCGTGGGCGTCAGCTATAGCGATCACTACCAGGAGAAGGACCTCTTCCAGCGGCTGATGACAAGGCTGACAAGCATCGGCCCAATCGCCAGCGGTCTGCGGCCAGTGCTGGCCACGGCTCTAACCGGCTGACCGGCAACAGCTGCGCATAGAATCTTATGCACTCGCGAGCAAAAGAAACAAGAATTTACGGCACCTGAGGTGAAAACGGAGAATATCGCTTCCCGAACTCTTTAGGAAACCGGGCTCCAGAACAACGCCCCGTCCGCATCAACGCTCGTGGATTGTGCATAATTCAGGTGTCAACGATAACCAAAATCGTGAAAATGGCAATGCAAGCGATCCGACTGTGAGTCGTCGGTGGTCACAATGGTTTCGCCCCACAACCAAGCGTTACCGCGGCGGCCCAAGATCCACGACAACCTGCAACGCTTGATAGCCGTGCGACGATTGCGATGTATTGGAAGGCGGCACGGTCAGGTCGTACGTATCTGCCGACAGTGATTTCCAAGTCGCACCCTGAACGGTGACGATCTTTCGATCAGTTCGCAACTCAAAGTTCGAGCTTTTCGAAGCATCCACCTGCGCGTCGATGGTGTATTTCGATCCGTTCAACTTAACTCTAATCAACTTCATTGCGTGGCTGGAGTCGCCAATGGGTGCCTGCACCTCCGGCAGCACCAGCGATACTCCACCCGAATAATCCAGCATGATGTGGGAGGTTCCGTGCGGTAACTCCACGTCTACCGTTGCATGCGCATCCTCGGCATGCTCTTCCAGCCGAGCATGAATCGGCTTTCCATTCCACCGTGCTCCCTTCAGCGTGGAGCCCAGAGGAATCTCCGGACTATAGATCAGATGAATGGGATCGCCGCTGTTGACAGCTTCCACAGAAGAACCTTCGTTCGTACGCGTCCAGATGAAATCAATCTTCGCCTTCGGTAGTTGAATATTTCGCACTGCCGCAGAATTCCATTCGGCCGGTATATGCGGAGCAAACACAACCTGGCGCCTCATGCCGTCAACTTGCAACCCCAGCTGTCCGCGCACGGCGGCATGAAAAAATGACGCGGAGGACCAGGTTTGTTCCGGCACCGACTCTGTTTGCTCGTGGTAGTAGTCGCCCGCCAGCACCTCATCCATGTGCCCCAGCGAATCGAGGGAACTCCATGGAACCAACCCGCTCCAGATCGCAAACGCCGTGGCGGGTCGATGGCCATCCCAAAATGCCATAGCGGAAGGCGCTGTGCCGACTGCCCAAACACTGCCATTCGCATATGAATCCGGATTGAACACGCGCGAGGCCGTCGACATGCTGCGCGTTCCCCAATCCGTCTGAAAATTCGGAGAAGCCAATTCGTCCAACAACGACTGTTCTTGAGGTTCGCTGAAAAGATGTTGGGTAATGACGACATCCCCGCTGGCGCTGCGATTCAGAATCTCCTTGCCCGAAGGCGAATATCCATCGATCCAGAATTTCAGCCTCGGGTCCCAATATCGACTCGCAAGAGACTGGCGTGCGTGTCCGCTGGCCTTCGCCGCCTCCGCCGCACCATTCGCATCGCCCATCCATGTCGCCATCTCAGAAAATGATTTCGATGCCTCAACCCAGCTGGCGGAAAGCGTCAGCTCGTCGCTCATGCGGTCCTGCTCATCTCCTCCCTCCTTGCCTGCGGGGATATGCGGCAGGCCATCTCCCGCATCGATCAGCGATTGACAGTAGCGGTACGCCGCCTGCACGGAGTTCCAGTGATTCTGCAGAAAGCTTTTATCTCCGCTCGTAGCAACATATTCCGCAACCGTATTCAGATATTGAAAGCTGATATCTACATGAACAAACATGTACGGATATTTCCCGACCCAATCGATCACGCCCGCGCTTTGCGAAATCTCATGCCAGATCATTCCCGTTTTTGGGTCCTGATATTTCGCGATAAAGTCCAGTGCCTCGCGCGCTCGATCATATTCGCCTGCGCTCAACAGGGCCTGGACCGCAACCATGGCGTCTCCCGCAAAGAACCACGCATACTGGGGCCGACGCGCTCCTCGCGATGGCCCATAGCCGGCCACAAGACCGCATCCTAAATAGGGATTGCATACCCACGCCTGATCCAGCGCGACTTCAGCCCATGCCAGATCTCGATTGAGACTTGCATCCGGAGTTTCAATCTGCAGTGCATTCGAACGCAGAGCAACGTAATGTTGGGCGGCTTTTTTTTCAAGTTTGTCGCTGCTATCCGTCAGCGTTGCCACCAGAGTATTCAGGCTGGCAGCATTCCCATCCCCCGACGCAACCGCCACTGAGGCTGTTCGAATTCTGGAACTGCCATTCGGTCGAATAGTGAAGGCCAGACCTGCCGGTGTCGCGGACAAACTAGGACGGTTGAAAATCTGGTCGCGCGCCACAATCGCGGTAGAACCGATGACTGCGGAAAAACGATGCGTCTGCTCGGTCAACAAATACCCCGATGCGACCGCATTCCAGTTGACATCTTGTCCGCCGATCCCCGCAGGCCACATCAGATTCAGCACTGGCAGAAAATGCACGACAATGTCGACCGGATTCTGGCTCTCCACGGAGTAACTGATGATTGCGCCCGGTGCCTTTAGCGGCACAAAGAGCTTTTCTCTCACAATAAAATTTGGGCCGATATAGATGCGCGTAACTTCGTCCGGCCGATAGACGATCCGCCGAAGAATTGTCGCTCCAGGAATTTCGGAGGTTTCTCCCCGCGGACGAAATCCAATTTCATAATTTTTGATCAGCTGCACCGGATAGGCCCAGACTTCAAGCCCGCCGGCAGCGTACCCGTCCAACAACGCGCGCTGGCCATGGACGGCAATGAATCGCTTCGGGCTCACCGTGTCGGTCGTCAATGACAAGGATTCTGGAAACAGTGCAGTCGCCGCATCGGGAACCACTGCCAACGTAGGCTGCGACATCAGGCCCACCAGCAGACATGGCAACAGCATGCCCGCTCCCCATATCGAGCGTGGCATTCTTGTCGATCGCATTTGGCCGAACGCTGGACGCATGGATTGAAAAACGAAATCCTCAGCTACTTTGTTTGACCTTCGTCTTTGGGAGACGTGGTCACATCCTGCATCTGGGCGATCCCGGAAGCGACATCGCTTTGATACGTCGCAAGGTGCGCGACAATCGAATGCTGCCAATTGGTTCCCAGAATCTTTGCAATCTTTTCCTGATCCGCAGGCGTGATTGCCGTCTTCATCTTGGTTACATCCGCGATTGCCTTCGGCAGTTCCGCATGAAAGTGCGTCAGCTCGTCCGACACCGTCTCCGGGTGATAGCTCAAGCGATCTCCCGTCTGCATCACGTCCACCAGCGAATCCGGCGACCACGCCAGCGGGAAGGTTTTATTCAGCGTGTCATACGCCTGTCGCAGCCGCGTCATGTTTCCCGCAAATCCATTCAGTTCGGCGCGTCGTTGAATTAAATTCATCGGACGCTTCACATGAATCACCATCGCCTGGCTTGTGGGCATGCTGGACACACGAATAACAGTCGTGAGCGTGTTGCCCTCAAAATGCCAGCCTGGAACTCCCCTCTTGATCGTGTACTCCAACGCGGTCCCGTTCGCCGTAACGGAACTGGGCGGCCAGTCTCCGGGCAATCGCAATTCATACCCGCGCGCATGCAGCATTTCCGGATAGCTGCCGCGCACCGGATCGATGGTCACGGTCAGATCTCCCCCATCCTGCTGCGCGTGAATCTTCGTCCATGTCGCTTGGTTCTCCCGGTACGCGCGGTTGCGCGACGCGTCCTCATACAACGTGTACTGCGATGCGCTTCCCGGGTCTTGCGGAAATGCGGTCAGGATCAACGGATCTACAGGTTTTTGTCCGGTGTAGCTCATGGGCGGCGCCATGGGGATGATCGCGCCTTCCGGTACATACACGGGTATCTGTGAGATGGAAAATTTGCGCTCCACGCGTATCGGCCCCGTAAAATGTCTGCCGGTTTCCCACTCAATCCATTTCCCTTTCGGCAACCAGATCGACTCCGCGGCCAATTGCGACACGGCATCGACAGGCGTCGCTACTGGAGCGACCAGCATCTCCTTGCCAAACTGATATTCATTCTTTGAGTCGTACGCCTGCGCCGCCTCCGGCCAGTTGTAATACAGCGGTCGCAGAAATGCGACGCCCGTGTCGTAGGTGCGGCGGGCCTCTGTGTAGATGTATGGGACTAACGCATAGCGAAGATCGAAGGTAGACCGCATGATGCCGGAGTACGGCTCCGGATAGGCCCAGATCCGTCGCTCTGCCTCCGGATTCTTGGTCGTATGGGTGCGCAATACGGGCGCGAAGGCCCCAAATTGCACCCAGCGCGTGTACAACTCGGGATCGACGGCGCCTGGCATATGACCGCCGATGTCATGGCTCCAGTAGGCGTAGCCCACGTTGGCTGCGGTAGCCGTAAACCAAGGCTGAAATGCCAGCGACGACCACACCGAAATGGTGTCGCCGGAGAATCCAATTTGGTAGCGATGCTCCCCGAGTCCGCCCCAGCGATTCAGCATGAGTGGCCGCTTTCCCTCGCGCGCCTGGTCCGTGAAGAAAACGTAGCCCAACCAGAACGTCGGATTCACGTCCGGAATTTTTGTGTAGTCCTGCTGCTGCCAGTCCAGCCACCAGAAGTTGACGCCCTGTTTTTCCAGCGGATGCAGCACCAGCTTGAAATAATTGTCGACAAATCTCCTGCTGGTAATGTCGAACGGCACATATTTCCTGGTTGCCGGATCAATCCCCATCGCGCGCGCCATCGCCGGATAACTCGTTTCCCATGGCTCGATACCGCCAGCAGGATGCAGATTTAGCGTGACCTTCAGGCCTTGCTGATGAATGTGATTCAAGAAGGCCGTCGGATCCGGAAACAAAAGCTTGTTCCAGCTATACCCGGTCCATCCAAGCGGCTGACCGGACTGGTCTTTCTCCTGGCTCCACCAACTCTGCTGAAACGTTGGGTGCCAGCCCATATCGATCACCAGAACATTCAACGGAGTGTCATTCTTGTGGAATCCCTGAACCAGGTCATTGAGTTCCTGGTCCGTATAATCCCAATAGCGCGACCACCACGTGCCGAACACGAATCGCGGCGGCAGCGGAATTCGACCCGCCACCTTCACATAATCGCCCAGCGCTTCTTTGTAACGATGGCCGTATCCAAAGAAATACCAATCCTGGTGGGCTCCGGCAGGCCGCGGCATGACCCATGGCCACGGACTTTTTTCTCCCTGGTTGAACTGAAAATCGGCGGAGTCGAACAACGGCCGTCTGGAATCGTCCACCACCACCCACCCGTCGCGGGAGATGAGTCCCTGGCCGATCGGTTCCGCGGTTTGATCGCCTCGCGCGCCATCCAGAGTGCGCGTTGTTCCTTGCAGGTTGCCCGTTGACGCCATTCCCGGATGCCACGTGACGTCTTTTCCATCCAACTGAAAACTCACATTCAAGTTGTCTGGCGTGAACTTGCCGTCCCCGGCCGGAGTTGCATCGTAGATCAGCTTCAATGCATCGGTAGCCAGGGTGAGCACCTGGCCGTTCGCGCCCTGGGTTACCGTGTGGGTAAAGGGCGGGACCGGCATATCCCGATTGAGAAACACAAAGGACGCGTGATCCTCAAACTTTCCATCCGCCGACCATTCCATCCGAATCATTTCTGGAGTCAGCACCGTGAATCGAGCATGCCCAAAGGTCACCACTGCCTTCGGATTTGCCACGGGATTGTAGAGTCCCGGCGTCGGCTCCGCTGTCGATGAGGAATTTTCTTGCGCTTGGCTTTTCGCTGGGAACAGGCTGAGAAGCAGGACTAGGAGCGGCAGAAGCAAAGCTTTTGCAGATAGGGATCGTGGCCTTCGGCCAGCTTGCGATGTCATCAATCTCATGGAACATGCATCCTTCTGATCGGGGAAGCAAACGACATCGGACAAATGCCGAGTTTTTTCGAGCAGCCACGGATCACGACACTGGGAGATTCCCGAGGCTCCGAATATCTGTTCAGCGTCGAAAAACTTATCCGGCTGAGTTGTTTCGCGTGGATGGCTCTGCAATTTAGCCCGGTGCGGAATGGCGACCTCACGTTCGGTCGACGTTCCGCAGCCGAAATAGATCACCTAGAATTGCAGTCTACCGGCGAATTGCAAAATACGCATCGAGCTTCCGTTCTGCGAAGCCACAATGTCCGTGATCAACCCTGAACTGGTGCCGCAATCCACGCACCCGCTCGGCTGCCCAAGGTTCGGATGGTTGAAGAGATTGAACGCCTGCGCAGTCAATTGAAAGGTGGTCGATTTCGGAAGTTTAAAGGTCTTGGCAATTGATGCATCGACATCAATGAGGCCCGGCCCATAGAACGAGTCCCGCTGGATGTTGCCGAAGGTGGCAACCTGGGGGCGCTGAAATGGTCCGGAAACTTGGCCGTTGGTAGCCAGCAACGAGACGGGAGTGAAAAAGCTGACTGAGTGTGCCGTGGGATTAAAAGGACCGGAGTGAAGCCGGAAGCTCTCTCCCGGACCCGCCCAGCTGGGTCGGCAGAGGGTGCCCCCCTGCCCGTCAATATCCTGATCAAGCGCGCAAAGCTGGTACGAAGGAGTGAACGGAAGACCGCTTTCCCATGTCAAGGTGCCATTTAGCATAAATCCACCGATGATCTGGTTGACCCATCCCGGCGAACCGCCGCCAATCTTGTGGCCTCGACCGGTGGGCAGGTTCCAGTTTCCATTCAGCAAAAACGCCTGCGGCCGATTGTAGTAGCTGTTACCGTAGTCCGCCTTCGGGTTGATGAAGAAGTAGTCCGACTCATGAGCGCGCGCCTTCGACCATGTGTAGTTTGCCATCAGTTGAACGCCTTGCGCGTAGCTCTTGTTGAAGACGACCTGCAGTGCCTCATAGCTGGAAGTGGCTTGGTTCGCGTTATAGCGGAAGTCCTGCGTCCAACCGTACGGCTCGCCGTAGGTCACGCCCAGGGTTTGCGCGGTCCCGTTGTAGAACGGGCGGCGATCGCTCTGCGTATATGGCAGCCCGGTTAGAGGATTGATATCGGCGGCGGGACAGCCCGCGACTCCTGAGCAAGTATTAAAGCCGCGAACGGTCGGTTGGTTATTGCTGGCCTGGTTGGACGAATCGAATTGGTTGTGGATTCCATGACTGCCAACATAGCCGATTTGCAAAGCCATGGTCGGAGTCAACTGCTGCTGCATGGTCAAGTTCCATGCATCCAAGGTCGGCAAAACAACGGAGAGAGGACGCGTCGGCACCTCAATGCCATTGGGCAGCGGATAGTTGCCACTGGCCGGAATGGGCGCGAAGGTGTAGCCCGGAGGCCCCTGCGATAAGCCGAAAACGGACGAATAATTCGTCGCGGAGTTGAGGCTTTGGTTCACTTGTGTCGGATAGGAGAAGGTCAGGACTTCGCCAAAATTATTCCCAGACCATCCTAGCCCATACGCTCGCCCATACCCTGCGCGAAACACGGTATTGGGACGCACCTGCCATGCCAACCCAATCCTTGGCGCGAAATTCGTCCAGTTTTTGCCGACATTCAAATTGGTCCCCCACGGACCGTAACCGGCGATGCGTATATCTCCGGTGTTGTAATCCAGCAAGCCGCCCATGCCCTTGCCGTTGACCGACTCCGGAAATACTATGTCCCAGCGCAGGCCATAATTGACAGTCAGCGTCGAGGTTGCCCGCCACTGATCCTGCGCGAAAAAGAAAGCTCTCTTCTGTCGTTCCTGAGCATCGGTGTTTTGCGTTTGTGTGCGGTCGAAATTGCTCACATCCCCCAGCAAAAAGGTCCCGTACCCGAGACCGCTGGATGCAGGTGTGGCTCCGAACGCATTGCCCGCCGTCCCAGCGGCATGGAAGATAAAGTTTCCGGAACGTAGCTGACCGTTGTTGAGACCCACCAGGTGATTCATTGCGTAGCGAAGATCTGCGCCGAATTCGATGGAGTGGTTCCCTAGCTGGTGAGACCAGTTATCGACCGCCTGAAACTGGTTTTCCGTCTGTAAGTATTGCTCGGCCGACGTACCGTACAAAGCGCTGGAACCATTGTTACTCCCATTGCTGGGAACATCGACCTGGAACTGCGGCAGGCCGCCGTTCAACGTCAAATCGCCTACATTGGCGTTAGGAATACCAAGTTCGTTCCCAAGCGGTTGATTATAATTTGGACCGTTTTCATTGAGATAAATGCGAAACCACCCGAATCGGAAGTCGGTGACCCACGTGGGACTCACCACATAGTCGCCGCCTGCGGCAACATTCTGATCCAGCGCATTATCGGTGCCTGCAAATCCGCCCGCACCAAAGCCTCCGCCGCCGGCGGCTCCAAAATAGGGAGCACCACTGAGGGTGGAATTAAACCGGGTGTAGCGCCCGAAGGAATGGAAATTCTGCTTCGTTTCTACGTCCCCACGCACATCGAACTGGTCCGTGTTGAAAATGCCTGATCCGGAGGCCACGTAGTTGTTCGTGATGTTGCCGTTCCCAGCATTGGGCAGCGGCATTTCACTGATGAGTTTTGCGGCGGGCGCGGAAACATCTCCCGCAGGAATAATGTTGTTCGCGAACGGCACGCGACCGGCGGGCGAAGCCGGATCCGTGGTCGGATCGAAGACCTGAAACGTCGAGCCGCCTTGCAAGGCGGGATTCAGATATTCGCTCAGGTTGCAGTCTCCGCCGGACGTGCAAGTCGTGTGCGCCAACGCTGTAGGCACTGTCGTCTGCACAGAGGAGCCGGTCTTTTGCCGTACCCCCTGATAGTCCCCGAAAAAGAACATCTTGTCCTTCTTGATGGGCCCGCCAATCGAGCCACCAAACATGTTTTGCTCGTTAGGGCTGATGTATTTCCCAGTCAGAGAATTTGGCGCGTACTCCGTAAACGGGTCGCGCGCCTGTTGCGCATCGGAGCGCCGAAATTCAAAGGCTGAACCATGAAACTTATTGGTTCCAGACTTGGTCTGCGCGGTCACCATCCCGCCGATGGCAGCCCCAAATTCAGCGTCGTAATTCTGCGAAGTGACCTTCATTTCTGAAACTGCGTCCAGGTTTGGATTGATGACCGCGACCCCCTGGATCGGATCCTGATTGTCCGTACCATCCAGCTCATAGCCGGTTGCGAAAGGCAGCTGTCCATTCACCTCAATCTGCTGGCTTTGCTGCGGGTTGGTGGACTGCCCAACATTCCAGCCGATATAAGTCGTGCCTGGCGTTAATAACTCAAACGAGGTGAAGTTGCGGTTCAAGTTGGGTAGGTTCTCCAGCGCACGCGAGTTCAGGATCGTGCTCACGTCGGCGTGCGCGGTAGTGAGCAATGGCGCTGCCGAAGTTACATGAACCGTGTTGGCAACGGCTCCAGGAGCTAATTGGATGTCCACTTTCGGTTGCGTATCGGCATATACCTGGACGTGTTCTACCGAACCTTCGTTGAAACCGGTTGCGGTGGCTTGCACACGATAGACGTCCGGAATCAAGTGTTGCACCTGATAGTTGCCGCTGCCGTTGGCTTTTGCCGTGACGGAAACATTCTTGCTAATGTCAGTTACCGTGATGGTGGCGTTGGGTATCACGGCCCCCGTCGGGTCAGTCACAGTGCCAAAAATGGTTCCATACACTGCCTGAGAAAACGCAGTCGGCGTGTTCAGGCCTGCGACGATCAACACCATGCACGCAATCAGAATCCGGGGCAGAACGGGAGAAGATTTAGCCGGGGAAGGAAAAAGGGATGGGGATTTAGGGATATAGAGCACGTGGTTCATGGTAAAAGCCTCCGAAAAGCTGCTTCAATCGTGAACGTACATTCGACTTTTTTGGCAATTGCAATGAAGTTGGCGTCTCGCCATTGCGAATCATATTTGCCGTGTTGCCGCGGACGGTCCGGATGGGGATCGTGATTCGCCCAGTTACAGGGGTGAATCCGAAGGACACATTCGGTCGTAGGTGTTGGTTGTCAAAGTTTCGTTGCCGCATAAGGTTCAATGTTCTGCGCCTATAACTTGAACTTGTACGCGTATAATCAAAACATTGTCTAGGTGGTTCACGGTGATTTGACCCGTGAACCGCCCGTGTAAAACCTTGCATGTCCGATGTCAAAAACTACGACTAGCCCAGAATTGCGCGCTTGGGAATCGACTGATCTGCGGTGGGAATTGGTGCAGCGGATTGCCTCCAGTCAATTGCTGAAATCGTCTTCTCGACTTCGGGATTTCTTGCTCTACGTGGGGGAGTGCGCTATCCGCGACGCTCCCGAGGAAGCCACCGAGCAGCAAATTGGGATTCATGTTTTTGGTCGTGCCCCCGGATATAACTCAAGTGAGGACAGCATTGTCCGAACCCATGCTCGCCTCTTGCGTCAAAAGCTCACCGAGTATTTCGCCGGTGAGGGTGCGGACGAACAGATCATCGTAGAAATTCCCAAAGGCCATTACCTACCGATCTTTCGCACCGCTGAATCGAAAACCACTCCTCCGAACCTACCCGGGGCGCTCCCGGTTCAGGATGCAGATCTCGGACTGGCCGTGCCAGTGTCCACACCTCGGACGCCCAGGGCAGGTCTGTGGCGAGTGATTACGTTGGGTCTGGTCGCCCTCGCGCTGCTCTCTCTCGTGGCGCTCGAACTCTGGCGCAAGCGGAGCCTTCCGGTCACCCAGACAAATTCTGCAATGGAATCCCTCTGGCGACCGTTCCTCTCCGGCGCGCCCCCGCTGGTCATCTACAGCAACGCGCTGTTCGACGGCAGTTCGAAAACCGGGCTGCGTTATGCCCACCCGACCACCGATCCGGCGATATCAAGTTCTTACATCGACACCTACACCGGCATCGGCGAAGTGGCGGCGGTCTACCGGCTGACCCGCATGTTCGATCAGCATCACGCTCAGTTCGTCCTCAAGCGCAGTCTTCTTGTCACGTGGGACGAGGCGAGTATCAAGAATTTGATTTTTATCGGGTCGTCAGCGGAGAACCCGACGCTGCGAGTCTTGCCCGACACTTCGGATTTCACGATCGTCGCCGACGATTCATTTGCAGGATTTGTGAATCACCATCCCAAGCCCGGCGAACCGGCGATGTATTCCAGGCCGGAGCACCCGCTCACCAAGGATTATGCAGTCTTGGCTCTCTTACCAGGGATGCAGCCCGGCAAGCGCATTTTAATTTGCAGTGGACTGACGACTTTCGGCACCCAGGCCGCCGTCGACTTCGCCACCAACCCGGAAAATGTCGATCAACTGTTTCGAGCTGCGGGATTCGCTAAAGCACCCGTGCGGCCATTTGAAGCGTTGCTTGAAACCACGATCACCGGAGGAGTTCCCATTGAGACCAAGCTCGTAACCGTGCATACGCATTAAGACTCGTAAGACTCGCGATTCGGCATACTGGCCCACGTGAGCCAGACTATTGCGCGGGTTGCAGCGTCAATCGCTCCGCGGCATGGATCTTCGATACCAAGTCGACTTCGCGCTTGGCACGTTCCTCATCGCCCATCTTGCGATAAGCCTGGCTCAGAAGCGCGTGAGTCATGTAGTTGTTCGGATCCATTTTCGCAGCGTGCCGCAAATACATGCTGGCCGTCTGCGCATCTCCGCGGAGTAGCAGCACCTTCCCCATCAAGATGAAAGGCCCCGTGCTGGAGGTATCGAGCGACAGCGCCTTCGTCAGCGCCTCCTGTGCTTCCTGGTATTTTCCCATATGGATGTACACGTCACCCAGGCGATCATACGTAGCGGGATAAGCCGGGTTGATGGCTCGCTCCTGTTCCAATTCCTGCAGGGCTCCGTTCACGTCGGATTTGAACAAATCGACCTCGCCGATCATGAAATGCGCCAGCGGCAACTGCGGTGTCACTTTCAGCGACTGAACGGCCGCGTTTTTGGCCTGCTCCGGCAGATTTGCCTGCATCAACATGTTCCCCAGAAAAAGGTAGGCTGCACCGGAAGTCGGCGGAACCCCGTATTGCTCCGCAAACGTCTTGCGCGCTGCGTCATACTGTTGCGAATTCAAATAGCAGAGTCCCAACACATGGTTGGCGTCCGCATCTGCATTCGGCATCCATTGCCGCACGCGTTTCAAATATGGAATCGCATCCGCAGGCCGTCCCAGCCGATAGAGCGTCAACCCATGTAGCTGAATCGATTCCATGTCGTTGGGATCTTCCTTTTCCGCTTGGCTAAACGCTTGCAGCGCATCGGTCAGTTTGCCGGTTCGGTAGTAGGCGACGCCCAGTTCATGGGCTGCACCCTTCACTGGCGGAGTTGCATTGGCAAGCGGCTCCAGCAGCGCGATCGCAGCGGCCGGTTGGCCGCCTTGCAACTTCTGTTGCGCGTCGGCCAACTGATCTTGCGGACTCTTGGGCACAACAGTCGTCTGCCCCAAAACAATCAGGCTCGACAAAAATAACGGAAGAATGAAATTCCCCATACGCATCACTTCTCAGCATACCGCGCACGCCGCGGGGATGATCCGCCGGGGTGGTACGATTCTTGCATGCACCGCTGGCGCATACTCTGCTGTATTGCGCTGTCGTATTGTTCAACGATAGCCATAGCGCAGATCCCATCCGCGAAACCAGCATCCCCAGCCCCCACATCTCAGGCTCGCCCATCTCCAGACCCGTATCCTGCCAACCACCAACATCCAGGGCCCGCATGGTTTGAGGATGTCGCTGCCCAGTCCGGCTTGGATATGCTGAACGTGAACGGCGGGGTGAACCATAAGCAATACATTATTGAGACAACCGGCAGCGGCGTCGCCATTCTCGACTATGACCGCGACGGCTGGCCCGACATCTTCCTGGCAAACGGCGAAATGCTGCATGCCAAGGGAACGTCTTCACCCTCCGACCACCCGACAGGCCACCTCTACCACAACAATCACGACGGAACTTTCACCGATGTAACCCTGGCTGCCGGCCTCGGCGCGACAGGCTGGGGCCAAGGCGCATGCGTGGGTGATTACGATAACGACGGCTACGACGATCTATACGTCACCTACTACGGCAAGAATCGCCTCTACCACAATCAAGGCAACGGGACCTTCAAAGAGGTCGCCGAACAAGCGGGTGTTGCGGGCAATGGTACCGACTGGAGCACTGGCTGCTCCTTCGTCGACTATGATCGCGACGGCAGCTTGGACCTGATGGTCGCGACCTATGTGAAATTCGATCTGGCCACAGCTCCTGTTCCCGGGCAGGGACTTACCTGCATCTGGAAAGGTACCCCCGTCGAATGCGGCCCGCGCGGACTCCCCTACACCAGCCAGGTCCTCTATCACAATCTAGGAAATGGAAAGTTTGCCGACGTCAGTCGGATCTCCGGCATCGATAAGACCGACGCCCATTATTGCTTCAGCGTATCCACTCTCGACTTTAATCAGGATGGCTGGCCGGACATCTATATTGCCTGCGACAGCACCGCCAGCATTCTGTACCGCAACAATAAAGATGGAACGTTCACCGACATAGCGGCGGAGGCCGGTGTTGCCTATAGTGCGGACGGGCGCGAACAGGCAGGGATGGGCTCCACCGTCGGCGACTATAACGGCGACGGGTTGCAGGACATTTTCAAAACCAATTTCTCCGATGACACATCGTCGCTCTACCGCAACAATGGAGATGGAACGTTCACTCCCTCGATTGACGACGCCGGTCTTGGACTGAACACTCAATATCTCGGCTGGGGAACCATGTTTGTGGACGTCGATAACGATAGCTGGCCGGACATTCTGATCGTGAACGGCCACGTCTATCCGGAGGTGGATACGGGTCATCTTGGTTCCACCTACAAAGAGCCGAGACTCCTTTACTGGAACCAGGGGAATGGTAAATTCAAAGATCTGAGCGGGCAGTGCGGTCCAGCCTGCTCTGATCCGAAGTCAAGCCGGGGCATGGCCATCGCGGATTTCTGGAATGATGGCCGCCAATCCGCCGTGATCAACAACATGAGCGAGCATCCGATGCTGCTGGTGAACGTCGCCGCCAACAACAATCACTGGCTGGGCGTCGCTACGGTGGGAACAAAGTCCAACCGCGACGGCATTGGAGCGCAGGTGACCGTGTTTGCTGGAGATCGTAAATGGATGCATGAAGTGCGCAGCGGCTCCAGCTATATCTCCAGCAGCGATCTTCGGCTGCACTTCGGCTTAGGTTCTGCGACCACCATCGACCGCATCGTCGTGCGCTGGCCGAGTGGGTTGCACGAGGTTTTTCATTTCACAGGCAGAGATCGAGGTGTGGATCGTTTTGTCGCCCTGGTCGAAGGAAAGGGTGAGCCCGAGTGAGGATACCCGCGGCAGAGCTGGGGGCTGGAGTTTCTACATTCTTCCGGTGCAAGCCGAAGAAAATGCTTGTTTGTGTGGTCGGAAGATGTTTCAGTGTTAGTGATGAAGCAGAAGGAGATCATCCTCTTTCCGGCAGTTGAACAATTGAAAGCGTCTGGAACGTTAGACGGGAGCGAGTTTGACTGTGCTTGGAGGTGTCACCCGATGGGTGAGTCGGCGAAGGCAGAGTTTCGGTCTACATTTCTGAGTTGGAGTCGTTTTCAGTTGAGACGCCGGGTGGCCGCATCCACATTCGCTGGGACAGCCACGCCAGCGCCACGCCCAATGCCCAACTGGCGTTTTTCGCGGAGTTTCTTGCGACCGCTGGGCTGTACGAGTGCTGGGTGAGCAGCTGCCCACTGAGCTATAGCAGCGGCATCGCCTCTCACAAGCGGGACGTTCTTGGCACCTGGTTGCTGTCGATTCTGGCCGGCCACCATCGCTACGCGCATATCGCCGGATTGCGCGGCGAC
>JAJYSL010000547.1 GCA_021793595.1 Acidobacteriota bacterium | reverse complement strand
AAGCGCAATCACCTCGATTTCCTTCCCGCGCAAATGATTTCTTAATTCCTCCGGCGTTCCAGTCAATACCGGGAATGTTCCGTAATGGATGGGAACCACCTTTTTGACTCCCACGTACTCCGCTGCAATTGCAGCTGCTCGCGGACCCATCGTAAAGTGGTCGCCAATCGGCAGGCAGGCAATTTCCGGAGCATACAATTCGTGCAACAGTTTCATGTCGCTGAAAAGGGCTGTATCTCCTGAGTGATATAGCGTAGGTTCACCCTCCACCTGCAAGATATATCCGGCCGCAACTCCCGCGTAGATTGTGGCGCCATTGTCGTCGATGCTGGAAGAATGTTTCGCTTCTACAAGCGAGATCGTTACATCCTGGAACCGGAACGAGCCGCCCAGGTTCATCCCTACTGTTTTTTTGACGCCTTTCGATGACAGCCAACCGGTAACTTCATAAATTCCGACGAAGGTCGGATGATACCGTTGATCTACCGACAGAGCATCTCCCATGTGGTCGCCGTGACCGTGGCTGCACAGCACGAGATCGATTTTTTCTGGAGCTTTCCAGTCTTTGGGAAACGACGGATTCGACTCCAGCCACGGATCGATCAGGATTGAGGTGCCTTTCGCGGTTTGAAGATGGAACGTGGCATGACCCAGCCACTGCAACGTCATTCCATGAAAATGCGGCATAGATTGTCCTCCTCGATATTTTGATTTTCCCACAAACTTATTTTTAATCAGATGCAGGCCAATGTAGAAGGCTGGATCGCAAGAACTTCGATAAGAAAGGAAGCCGGACGTCCCGTGATTCAGCCTGCAAGCACCCGTTATCCACCGGGCCCCAGTTATCGCGACCGCCTGCGCAATCCAGGACTTCTGCGACTCAGCACCCACGAATTTCTCGAACGGAACGCAAGGACGTTTGGAGATCTGGTTCACTACAGGGCTTTTGGACGGCATGTTTTCCAATTCAATCATCCCGACATGGTGCAGGAAGTGCTGGTGCGCGATGCAGCCATGCAGCACCGCGGCATTGTGATGCAGCGCGCGAAATTTGTGCTGGGCGACGGATTGCTCACCAGCGAAGAGCCTTTCCATATGCGTCAGCGCAGACTGGTGCAGCCGGGGTTTCATCGTCAGAGAGTTGCCGCCTATGGAGAGACGATGTTGCAATTCGCCGACGAGATGACCTCGCGGTGGCAGAGTGGATCGTCGTTCGATATCCATCGTTCCATGCTGGAACTTACGTTGCGAATTACAGGGAAATGCCTGTTCGATAGCGATGTGGAATCGGAGGTAAAAACCATTTCCGATTCGGTCACGGCATTTATGGGATTTCTTCCATTGGCATTTCTGCCCTATCCACACCTTCTATTGAAAATCCCCTTTGGCTTTATCGGTCGCATCCAGAAGTCGCAGAAGAAACTGGATAGCTTGATTTATGCGATGATCGCCGATCGTAGAAGCTCCGGTATGGACCACGGCGATCTGCTGTCCATGTTGCTTGCCAGCCAGGACCTGGAAGGCTCGACTGGCGGCATGACCACGCAGCAGGTTCGCGACGAGTGCCTCACGCTGTTGCTGGCGGGACATGAAACAACCGCAAATGGCTTGAGCTTTGTTTTCTTTTTGATGGCACAACATCCCGACGTACAGGAAAAAGTATTTGCCGAAGCATCGTCCGCCTTCGGTCCAGCGTCCGCCGATGCGCGTACGACGGCTGCGGATATCTACGAGCGCCTGCCGTATTGCCAGCGAGTGGTGTCGGAAGCGCTGCGAATGTATCCGCCGGTGTGGGTCACGGCACGCACTGCGGCGGTGTCGTATCCCTATCGCGGCCTGGAAATTCCCGCCGGTTCCCTGCTGCTGGTTCCTCAAATCGCAATTCACCGCGATGCTCGCTGGTATCCTGAGCCGATGCGTTTCAACCCGGATCGCTTTCTTCCGGAAGCAAGTGCCGCGCGGCCTCGACACGCGTACTTCCCTTTCGGCGCGGGCTCGCGCATCTGTATTGGAGAAAACTTTGCGTGGATGGAGGCGGTTCTGGTTCTAGCCAGCGTCATCCGCAACTGGCATCTCGGATTCAACAGCCCAGTTCCAGCGGAGCTTCGACTAAGCGCGCAGATTTCTCTTCGGCCTCGTGATCCAGTGGTGGTATCCGCCACCAAACGGTAATGCACCCCACACGCAAAGGAGAAAAATCGCTCACCAGGATTTGAATCGAGCCGGAGAAAATGGCTGCAGCGGCACATCCGGTTTCTCCCCAAGCATGGCTTGCGCCATCACACGTGCGGTCACCGGGGTGAGCAAGATTCCGTCTCGGTAATGCCCGGTGGCATGCCAGCAGTTCGCGCGTTGGGCAGCGCCGAGGATTGGCAGTCCATCTGGCGTGCCCGGTCGCAATCCTGCCCACGCATCGATCGGTGAAGGAATCTTCGCCTCCGGCAGCAACCGCAGCGCAGCCTTCATCAAGACGCTGACTTGAGCTTCGTGCACGACCTCGTCAAATCCTGCGTGCTCGATTGTAGCGCCAACAGTGACACGGCCATCGCCGCGAGGCACCAGATACACGCCCGGTGTGCGGACCACGCAGCGCAGGCGATCCGGCTCGCATCGCAAATTCACCATGTGGCCTTTGATTGGTTCCACCGGTACGCCGCCCCATAGTTCGCCTCCGGCCCAAGCCCCACAGCAATTGACAAACATCCGCGCCGAGATGTTCTCTATCTCGGTTTGCACCACGACGCTGCCGCCCGTGCTCTTGATGCCCAACACCTCTGTGGATTCCAGCAATTTTCCGCCGGATGCGCGCAAAGCCGACGGTAAAGCGGTGCGCAAATCGTTAGGATCGACGCTGCCTTCCTCCAGCCATTCAAAGCAGTGA
>JAJYSL010000546.1 GCA_021793595.1 Acidobacteriota bacterium | reverse complement strand
CGATCAGCGTGGGCCGCTCTTCTTCAGGCAATGCCAGCAGGTCCGCGATGGTGTCTTTATCATTCTTGACGAACGCAACTTTGATTCCCAGCTTGCGCGCCGTCTCCTGAATTTTGGCGATGAAGAACAAGTCGTCGATGAAGCAGTAGATGCGAACCGGAGTCGCCGCGGCGTCATCGGCCGCGCCTGTGGCGCTCGCTGAACCTTGCAGGTCGTCGAAAGAACGACCGCCATTCCCCGCGCCGGAATAGTCGGCATTGTAATTTCCGTTGCCATTGCCGTTGTAGTGGGCATTGGTAAACCCACGCTGCAGCTCAATGGTGGAAGGCGGCGCATCCGAATAGTTTCCGTTCACCGCGCGATAGCTGTGATCCATGGGGCCAACAAAAACCTTCGGACGGCGCTGCTTGCCGCCACGGCGTTGTTGCTGTTGACCGGTGGAATTTCCACGCGAGTCGCCACGGGGACCTCCCGCATTGGCCTGATTCTGACCTTGACCCTGACGCTGATTTTTCTTGAAGAAGCGCTTCTTCTTGCGAGGCTGGTTCTCATTGCGGGGAGCATTGCCCTGAGGCGCGGGGGCTGCAGCGCCGTTGGCCTGACCATTCGCGGCGGCTTGTCCCTGGTTGGCACCTTGACCGGGATTCCCACCCGATCCGCGGCGTTTGCGGCGACGACGAAAGCTTTGCTTTTGCCGGGGGGCGTTTTGTCCAGCGGCGGAGGGATTCCCTTGGGGAGACGGAGAAGAACTCTCCGGTTGCGGCGTTGAATCTTCTGTCATTCAGACACTTCCTTGTACCTTACGTTGACTTGAACTGCGCGAGTCGCAATACACGACAACTGGAATGGTCTCAGTTCCGTCCGGCGAGGACGCTATCGAGCAGCATGATGGAATTTTTGTCTCAAGCTAGTTTCATTTGCCTGGCAGAATTCCGCCTCTGAGTGAATCCGGCAGCCTGCTGGCACAACAGTTCTTACAGCGTCACCGCTATGGGAGCGCATTTTTGAGGCGCTTCCGAACTGTTCTGTATTATTCCTATCCGTAACATTGGTATCGGCGAGCCGCGTGTCCCGGAAAGGTATGCAGCTTCAGCCAAACGATGAGCAAGATTGATGCTACTCCGGTGGAACAAAATCGGCAAGTGGCACGCGAAAAATCCTGTGTATCAGTAACCGCCGCCCGGAACTTTTACAATCGATTAGCCTTGGACATGGCTGAAACCAACCTGCCACCAGTCCGTGGGGTACACTCTACCCTCTGCAATCATTGCCCTGTCATCGTTCCATGCACGGTTGCTGTGCAGAAACCTTGAAAACTGGAAGAGGGGCTATTTGGGGGATAGATAGACTCAGACGCGACGATGGCAACTAGAATCGGGTCACTGGCCTCCCGGATTTGGGTGGACCCGTTCGCGGTGCATACTACATTTCGGTTCGGATGGAGCCGACCGGTTTCCTTCTCACTACATGGAAAACTCTGATGACGGCTCTCATTACCTGAACTTTTTTATTTATTCAAGCCTTTCGGCTTGGCGTGCGTTCACTGGCTTGCTCTATGACAGTGCAACTTTGATACCAAAGTCATTGGTCACATTGCAAAGGAGTTATCCCCGCAAGCGATATCCATTTTCTGCAATTCCATAGGAAAGCGTATTCGTCCCATCCACAAATCCATAGATCGACCCTGCGTTGAGGGCGTTTGATCCCTCAGAGAGGGGACAGCGGGACTTTGGATCATGGCGCGGGCGGGATTGATGCCAGCAAAAAACGTGCGACTCCGTGGCGAATTGGCAACGACCCTAGGGCGAAATGTAGGATCAATGCTGGCAATGCGGGCAGAAGTGGGTGCCGCGACCGGCGACGAGAATGCGGCGAATCGGCGTGCCGCAGACCAGGCAGGGCTGGCCAGTGCGCAGATAGACCTTGTGCTCCAACTGAAAGAAGCCCTTCTCTCCGGAAGCATCCACATAGTCCGAGACGGACGAGCCACCCAGAGCAATGGCCTCCTGCAGCACAAATTGGATGGAGCCGCGTAGCCGCTCCAGTTCCCTTGTGGTCAGCCGGCCAGCCTGGCGACGCGGACGGATGCCAGCACGAAACAGGCTCTCATCGGCATAAATGTTCCCGACGCCATGCAGCAGTTTCTGATTCAGCAGCGCGGACTTGATGGGCGTTTTTCGTCGCCGAAAGAGCGCGCGAAACGCGTCTGCCGGGATGTCCAACGGCTCCTGTCCTGGTCCAACGAAACCCTTACCGCGCACGGAAACTCCGGAGTCTCGCCTCCCGGTCTTCGGCGCGGCCTCTGCAGCCAGATCGAGCACCGACAGACGCCCGAAGCGACGCGGATCGACGAAGCGTACTTCTCGACCGTCGTCAAGTTGCAGGATGGCGTGGGTATGCTTCGGTGACGGCTCATCGGCTTGGCAGACGAGCAGACGGCCCGTCATGCCGAGGTGGACGAGCCACTGGCCTCGCCACGGTTCTCTTTTCCCAGGCGCATTCGTAGAGCGATGACGGATGGCAGTTGAGTCTCGCGTCAAATCGACTACGATGTGTTTTCCGATGCGGCGGACGCGCTCGATCCTGCTGCCGGTCAATGCTTTCACCAATTCAGCCGGTGTCGAACGAAAGGGTTCCGGCTTTGAGCCGAGCCAGATAGAAACGATCGTACGTCCGCGTACGCGAGCATCGACGCCGTTGGCAATCGTTTCAACTTCAGGGAGTTCCGGCATCGGTAAACTTCTTCTTCCGCAATCGGAGTTGGGGACATGTCCGCTTTGTGCTTTGATCGCGCCTGTAGGTAGTATAGGATTCTTAGTTGAGTACATGAAGCGTTGGCGAATCGCCAGCAACCCTCCTGCACAACATTGTTGCCATACCAGTCG
>JAJYSL010000545.1 GCA_021793595.1 Acidobacteriota bacterium | reverse complement strand
CGTGTATTCTCCGCGCTGGCGAGCGAAGGGGCCGGTCGCGCTGATGCGGTCGTAGCGATACGTCAAATCACCGGGACTCTTCTGTTCGATCTGCTGCGGGTAGCCGCGAAATTTCAAAGTGGAGAGAGCGAGCGGCAATTCCGTTGAGCGGATTTCGCTGGCCCTATCCAGCCCGTTGTCCACCAGAATCTGGTCCCAGTAAATCTGCAGATTGGTGACAATGCGCAATCGCCGCGTTTCCGGCGGCAGCTTGCCCGTCAGATCGACCGTGATCGTCCGCGGCAGGCCGGCGGGGAAACCCATGTCCGGAAGAACTGTCTTCCAGCTTCCGTTCTCCGTCTGCGCTTGCAGGATGGGCGGTTCCGGCTTCAACCCGGCCTGCCAGGCCGCATACATCGACGATGCACTGAAATATTCTATGTAGCCGTGCAGCAGCAGCCGTAGCGGATGGCGCGGTGTCCAAGGGCCGATGTCCAGCGTCAGCGTGTGCGGATTTACGAAGCCCGCGAAGGGAAGGTTGGTAAAGTCGTGGACGTAACGATGATCGCGATGGAGCAGAACGCTGCGCACATCCTGTCCGTGATCGTTCCACGCCGCCAGCACAGGCCGCGGCGCGCTGCTCACAATCACTTTCTCCCTGGGAAACGGCGGCCCGCTGAGAAACCGTTCGTTCGGATATACTTCCGTCCCGGCAGGATGATCGATGGCGACCAGGCGCAGTTGATCGATGTAGTTCACTTCCTCCATCGGCTCGCCAAAGCGCAGGCTCAGGTAGCCGTCGTGCTGCTTCAGTTCGTTCCCTGCCACTTTGACCCATTCCTCGGGATCGGGAACGTTCCTGGACGTCGGAGAAATCCAGTGGCCGACAACGGCCGCGCCAATCACGTCTGTGACGAACCGATACTCTTTCCCGTCCCAGGCGAACAGCACCGGGCAGGAGCTTCCCCGACGGTCGATTTCATCCAGGGACGTGAATTTATCGGCGGGGACCTTGAGTTCATCCTGAAGCACGCCGGTGGGCCACATCATCCGCACAATGTCTACATGCGTGCGATTGCCGAGGCCAGCCAAAATTTCCGGCGCGCCCTGTCCCATGTATCCGGTGGCTCCGGCGACCTCCCATTTCTGCCAAAGATTGCCGGAAAAGATTTCTACCTTGGTCCCAATGGCGGACCTGTTGTCGGCAAGACCACGGAACGACAGCCGCACCCAATGATTTTTATTTCCGCCGTCATTGCGAAGCAGGACAGGAGGCCCGTGCAGTTGTGTGACAATCAGGTCCGCGTCGCCATCGCCATCGACGTCCCCGGCAAGCAGCGCGCGAGGATGGTCCAGTTTCAGTTTGGCAAGCCCCACCGCCGAGGTAACGTCTTGAAACCCTCGCGGGCCACAGTTGCGCAGTATACGCAGCTCGGGTCCGCGCGCGGTATCGACCAGCACAGCCAGGTCGATCCATCCGTCGTTGTCGATATCGATCGCCGTCAGTCCCCAGCCGCGCGTCGCGCCTGCAATCGGCAGCGGGACACGCTCGAAATGTTTCCCTTTCACGTTGCGCCAGAGAGTTATCCCAGGCGCTCCGGCATGCGTCAGCGCGATATCCATCCAACCGTCTTTGTTGAAGTCGAAAACATAGACGCCATTGGTTGGAGGCAGGCTGGTGTCGTCGAAAAGCGGAGAAGCACGAAATGCGCCCTCGCGTGGATTGGCGTAGAACGTCGGAGCAGCTCCCGAGCCGGTGACGAGCAGATCGACAGCGCGGTCATTGTTCAGGTCGGAAAGCGTGACGTTGCGAGTGGTTCCATGCCCGGCAAGTCCGGTCGGGGCGGTCCAGTTCGTGAACATCCCATTGCCGTTGTTGCGCCACAACACGTTCGGTCCGGCGCCGTCGGCAGATGGTTTCCCTGTAACGAAAAGGTCGAGGTCGCCGTCGTGATCGTAGTCCACAAAGGTGAGGCCCGCAGACTGGTTGTTCGTTGTAATGCCGACGGATTTGGTTATATCGGAGAATTTTCCGTGGCCGAGATTTTTGAATAGGACCACTCGATGCGACAGCGAGATTGCAATATCGGGAAGCCCGTCGTTGTTAAAATCGCCCACCGTGCAGGCGATCGCGTGGCCACTCAGGTCCAGCCCTGTCTGGCTGGGAGAGACCTCTGCAAAACGGCCGCCGCCCAGGTTGCGATAAGCGTGAATGGCGTGTGCGCCTTCGTCAAGCGCAACAAGATCGGTTTTGCCTTCGCCAAAAACATCCATCATGCAGGCACCGCCGCCTGCTTCGTCTTCGCTCGGTTCGGCAACGGTCGACGACGGCTGCGAATCGTTGCCGATCGGTTCGCGCACGAAGCGGACAGGAATTATGGGGGCAACTTCCGGCGCTGCTACATGGATCGATAGCGCTATGGAGTAATGGCCCATTTCCCCGTACGAGATGGTCATGGGAGAGCCCAGCTTTTCTCCGGTGATGTGCTGAAACCGCTGAAAATTCTGCTTTGCAGCCTCCAGCATTCCCATTTCCTGGTGGGCCCGCGCCAGCCCGAACTCCGCCGAAGCATGCAGCGGGTTCAACCGCAGCGCGTCCTGATACTGCAGGATCGCGTCTTTGTAGTCCTTGCTTTGCTGGTAGCCGCTGCCCAGCAGGTAGTGGGCATCCGCATCGTTCGGATCCAGCAGCACGACGTGCTTGAAATCCTCGATCGTTTCCTGAGTGTCGCCGCCTTTGCGTGCAACCAAACCCAGGTTATACCAGGCGGCAGTGTTCTTTGGGTCCTGCTCGATCACCCGTCGCAAAACCATGCTCGCCTGCGAAAGTTGTTGGGAGTTGAGCAGCGCGATTCCCTGATTCAACTGCGCAACCAGCAAAGTGGGATCTTTCTGGATCGCCGCCACAAATAGTTGT
>JAJYSL010000089.1:2893-15925 GCA_021793595.1 Acidobacteriota bacterium | reverse complement strand
CATCCTCAACCCTGCGCAGCCTGCTTCCGCCGAGGTCGCTGCGTAGTAACATCAACCTAACCGCCGCCCGCCACTTTCAACTATGCGCGGGACATGCTCAGTGTCATTTCGCAAGGAGATTCACCGTTTGTGCCCGGAATTTTGCCGAAGCTGTTCCGCTCAACTGCCATCAGGTGGAATACTCGGCATTGATCCGAACATATTCCGAAGTCAGATCGCAGGTTAGGAATTCGCACGTTCCGTGACCCATTCCTAGATCCACCCGAACATGTACCGTTCTTTGCAGCATGGTTTCGTGAACTTTATTCTTGTCGAAGTCCGGGGCGGTACGACCGTTGCGGCAAACTGGCAGACGTCCGATCCAGATCGACGCGCGACCGGGATACATGGATGCACCGGAATAGCCCGCGGCGGTCAGTATTCGCCCCCAATTTGGATCGCATCCAGCGAACGCTGTTTTTACTAGCGGAGAATTCGCAATACTGCGCGCGACCCGCCTGGCGTCCTCCGCAGAAGATGCGCCTTCGATCGCAAGTTCAATCACGTGGCCGGCGCCCTCACCATCTTCAATCACTTGTCGCGCCAAAGATCCGCAGATTTTCAGCAGTGCTCGCGAGAATGCTTTGGAGGCTTGCTCCTGGGGCGCATGCGCAACCGTGACGCCGCTGGACCCGCTGGCCAACAACAGCACCGTGTCGTTGGTGGAAGTGTCGCCGTCGATCGAGATGCAGTTGAATGTGGGATCGATTGCCTCATTCAAGAATTTCTGCAGATCCACCGCTTCCACCTTTGCATCGGTGAAGATGTACACCAGCATGGTTGCGTGCGGTACCAATTGCGGAGCGATCATGCCCGCTCCCTTGGCGACTCCAAAGACATGGACCTGCTTGTCGCCGATGTCGATCTGAAGACTGGCGATTTTCGCTCGCGTATCGGTGGTTAAAATGGCTTCCGCAAATTGCTGCACGTGGGCAGAGCTTTCGCCAAGCTGCGTCGCTATCGCAGGAAGTGCGGCATCCATTTTTTCAGCGGGCAGCGGTACGCCAATGATTCCAGTGGAAGATGGAATCACCTCCTCCGGCGTGCAAGAAAATTCTTTTGCGGCAGCCTTGCACACGGTGAGGCAGGCTTCGATGCCTTGCTCGCCGGTGGCGCAGTTCGCATTGCCTGCATTGACTGCGACGAAACGCGTCCGGCCCCCGGATCTGCGTAAATGATCACGGCCGACCAGAACCGGCGCAGCTACCATGCGATTGCTGGTGAACACGGCTGCGGCTGTTGTGCCTTCTGCCGCGGAAACGCATGCGAAATCTGGCTTGCCGCTTGGCTTGATACCTGCCCGTACAGCACCAAAGCGAAAGCCTGCGGGAATGTCAAGGAAGGAAAAAGTAGGAGGTGCGAAGGCTTCATGCGACATTGCCATTATCCTTTATCAATGAAAGCGGAATTGGATTCCCCATTATTTATTGAAACGAAAAATATTTCTGTGGCCCGCGGAGACGCTGTCGTGCTGCACGGCATTTCTCTGCGGGTTGGCCAGCACGAACACGTTGCCATTCTTGGTCCAAACGGCTGCGGAAAGTCCACGTTGATCCAGACTCTTACCTGCCAGCGCTACCCTCTTGTGCGGGAAGACTCTTTCTTGCGAATCTTTGGTCGAGAACGCTGGGATCTGACCGAACTGCGCCGACATCTGGGCGCAGTTGCCAGCGAGTTGCCCGGGGAGCGTACGCCGCATACAACTGGGCGCGATGCCGTGGTGTCGGGATTTTTTTCCAGTTCTACTTTGTGGCCGCACTTCCACGTGACGGAAGCCATGTGGCAGCGAGCCGATGAGATTCTTCATCTGCTGGAAGTCGAACATCTTCGCAACAAGCCAGTGGGACAAATGTCGGTGGGAGAGACGAAGAGAATTCTGATTGGGCGAGCCATTGTGCATCGGCCAAAAATTCTTTTGCTGGACGAGCCCAGCAATGGACTGGATCTCGCCGCACAATGGGAACTGCGGCATACGATGCGGCGACTCGCCCAGCAGGGAACTGGAATTTTGCTGATTACCCACCATCTCTCCGACATCTTGCCGGAAATCGAGCGAGTGGTCATGATGCAAGCGGGACGTATCGTCGGCGACGGAGCCAAGGCAGAGATGTTGACCGCGGACCGGCTGCAGAAACTGTTTGGAGTGGAAGTGGAACTGGCCGAGCGAAATGGTTTTTATCATGCCTGGTAAATTGCCTCGGAAGGCCATTCTAAATTTGTAACGGAACCAGGTGTTCCTTGACACGCACTGGACCAAGAACTGCTGTGTCCGGCAGCGTTCCACGTGCCATGGCGAACTCATCACACGCGTTCAGACGTGGACAATTCGCGCAATCCTTGTAGATTTTGTCAGGCAATGCAGTCCGGTCGACCGGTACAAATCCGAAGCGCTGAAAAAATCCTGGAATACGAGTAAATAGGCAGACGCACGGTACGCTATGGCTTTCCGCTTCTTGAATCAGCGCTTCAACCAGGTAGCCGCCGGCACCCTGACCTTTGGCCTTCTCGCCGACCGCGATCGAGCGAATCTCAGCCAGGTGCGGACCATAAAGATGCAGCGCGCCGCACCCAAGGAACTCGCCCTCATCAGTCTCCACCACGGTGAAGTCACGAATGTTCTCGTAGATTTCTGCTGGGCTGCGTGGCAAAAGCGTGCCGTCGAAGGAGAGGCTGCGAATCAGGCCGTGAATCGCGTCTGCATCCGGCAAGCGCGCCTTACGAGCCCGCATGTTTCCCACCCCGCAGCGTGACGGTTGCGTCACCACCTAAATCATCCGCCGACGGACGGGATGCAGAAGGCTCTTCGGAATTTTCCCATTGAGACGCAGCAAATTCAGCGAGTGCTAATGCCTCGCGGACGCGAGAGCGTGCAGTGCCGCCGACTACATCATGGCAATCGAGCGTTGCTTCCAATGTGATCGCTGTAAAAAAATCCTGCTCGAATGCCGTACTGAACCCACGCAATTCTTCGAGCGAGAGTGCGTTTAATTCGCATCCTTTACCCAGGCAATAACGCACTGCATTGCCGATGATTTCATGCGCGGTGCGAAAGGCAACACCTTTATGCACCAGGTAGGTTGCCGCCGCCATGGCGTTTAGAAAACCGTGGGTTGAGGCATCCTGCATTCTGTCTGAACGAAATTGAAGCGCAGCGGTAAAACGGCCCAGCAGAGAAAGTAGGGCGTGCGATTCTTCGGTGGCCGCAAAAACAGCTTCCTGTGTCTCCTGCATGTCCTTGTTGTAGGCCAAGGGCAATCCCTTCAATTGCAACTCGACGGTGTGAGAGGCTGCAATGATGCGACCGGATTTGGCCCGTGCCAGCTCCGTCAGGTCAGGGTTTTTCTTTTGCGGCATCGCACTGGACCCAGTCGAAAATGCCTCCGGCAAATCGACAAAGCCGAATTCGGTCGTTGCGTAGAGAGTGACCTCTTCCGCGAATCGGCTGATGTGCAATGCAATTTGCGCCAGGGCCTGCAAATATTCCAGAACAAAATCGCGATCGCTGGTCGCGTCCATACTGTTCGCCGTCGGCGCATCGAAGCCGAGTTCGTGAGCGACCATGGCACGGTTCAACGGCAAGGTCGCGCCTGCAACGGCACCGGAGCCGAGTGGGCAATGGTTCAATCGCGTTGCGCAATCTTCCAGGCGGGAATAGTCGCGCTGCAGCATGGAGACGTACGCCAGCAACCAGTGCGCGACCAACACAGGCTCCGCCCGCTGCAAGTGGGTGAAGGCGGGCATGGCTGCTTCGCCTGCAGATTTCGCCTGTGCAAGGAAGGCTTTCATCCATTGGTGAAGATCGTTTTGAAGTGTTGCAATCGAGTCGCGTAGGTAGAGTCGCAGGTCAGTCGCAATCTGCTCATTTCGGCTGCGGCCGGTGTGCAGCTTTAACGCAGTATTTCCAATGCGTAGTTTCAATTCCAATTCAACAAAGTGGTGCACATCTTCGGCGTCGGCATGTTTCTCGCGCGCAGAGCCACCGGCCTCGAAATCTGCAAGAATGCCGTCCAGGCCAGCGCAAATTGAATGCAACTCATCGTGCGATACCACACGCAGTTCCGCCAACGCGCGCGCGTGCGCTTTGCTGGCGACCACTTCGTAAGGAATCAACCGCCAGTCAAAGCGAAACGAGCGCTGCCAGCCATCGAACGTTGCGTCCAGTGGCTCACGAAATCTGCCCGACCACATTTTCACCGAACAGTCTCCAGGTGTTTCTTCAGGTGCGTGAGAGTACGCGCCGGCAAGCCTAGAATGCGAATAAATCCAGCCGCATCCTTCTGATCGTAGCTGTCGCCCATGGTGAACGAAGACAGCTCCGGTGAGTAGAGAGCAAACTCACTGGCGCGACCCGAGACGCTGACATTGCCTTTATAAAGCGCCAGCTTCACGGTTCCGGTCACGCTTTTCTGCGTCGTGTTGACAAAGCCGTCCAGCGCTTCGCGCAACGGTGTAAACCACAGCCCGAAATAGACCAGTTCGGCATACTTCAACGCGATCTGCTGTTTGTAGTGCTTCACTTCACGCTCGAGCGTCATCGCCTCCAGCTCGCGGTGTGCGGCCATCAGCAGCGTGCCGCCGGGCGTCTCATAAATGCCACGACTCTTGATGCCGACAAAACGATTCTCAACCAGGTCAATGCGGCCAACCGCATTGCGGGCCGCGATTTCATTCAGGAGCTCAAGCAATTGCACCGGCTCCAGACGCATGCCATTCACTGACACAGGATTGCCTTGTTCGAACCCAATCTCGACCGTTTCCGTGCGATCCGGCGCGTCCTGCGGCGAGCGCGTCCACACCCAAGTGCTTTCTAACGGTGCGTTGCCGGCGTCCTCCAACTCGCCACCTTCATGACTGATGTGCCACAAATTGCGATCGCGTGAATGGATCTTTTCGCGGCTCTGTTCCACGTGAATGCCGTGTGCTTCCGCATAATCCAGACAATCTTCACGCGATTTCAAATCCCATTCACGCCACGGCGCGATGATTTTCAATTCCGGTGCCAGGGCCTGGTAGGCATGTTCAAACCGGACTTGATCGTTGCCTTTTCCCGTTGAGCCGTGCGAAAGCGCATCCGCACCCTCAGCCAGCGCAACCTCGACCTGATGCTTGGCGATGACGGGTCGAGCCATGGAGGTGCCCAACAGATATTTATCCTCATACACTGCTCCCGCGCGCACGGTGGGGAACACGTAGTCGGTCAAGAACTCCTCGCGCAGATCCAGCACAACGGCTTTCTTTGCGCCGGTAGCATAGGCCTTGGCCTTTACTGCGTCAAGGTCTTCACCCTGTCCAACGTCGGCGATCATCGCAATCACATCCATGCCATAGTTGTCATTCAGCCAGGGAATGATGATGGACGTATCGAGCCCGCCGGAATATGCCAACACAACTTTCTTTGCCATGTGAAACTCCTTTTTCAAATCTTGTTAGTAGGAAGATTGTGTCGAGCGTTTCCTCGGGACGCGAGCGAAGGGCCGCACATCCTGCAGATGCGAAACGGTCGCATCGGTGATCGGCGCGGCATCCAGCAGTAGAAGAAGAATCGCCTTCTGCACATGCATCCGATTCTCCGCCTCATCGAAAACGATGGACTGCGCGCTATCCATCACTTCATCGGTGACTTCGTTGCCGCGGCGTGCCGGCAGGCAATGCATGAAGACCGCGTTCGGTGCAGCCAGCGACATCATCTGGCTGTTTACCTGATAGGACGCGAAGACCTGCTGCCGTAGGTCTGCTTCACTCTCCTGACCCATGCTCGCCCACTGATCGGTGTAGATGGCATCCGCTCCGGAGACAGCTTCTCGTGGATCATTCACGCAGGTGACTGAACCTACAGGAACATCCCCCGCGTTGGCAGCCAGGGTCTCGGCCGCCGCAAGAAACTCCGGTTTCGGTTCATAGCCAGCGGGCGATGCAAGCGTAATGTTGACGCCTGTCAGGACAGACGTGAGCAGCAGCGAGTTGGCGACATTGTTGCCGTCCCCGACATAAGCCAGCCGCAGTCCGTGCAGATCGTCGAAGCGCTCTTCCAGCGTAAATATGTCAGCCAGAGCCTGACAGGGATGTTCGATATCGCTGAGTGCGTTGATCACAGGCACGCGTGCAAACCGCGCCATCTCCGTGATGGTGTCGTGGCTGAAAGTGCGCAGCACTATCACGTCGATCCAGCGCTCCAGATTGTGAGCCACATCGGCCAGTGTTTCCCGCTCGCCCAGACGCGAACCCTTCTGATCGATAAAAATTGCAGCGCCCCCCAGCGTATTGATGCCGGTTTCAAATGTCATCCGGGTGCGCAGCGAATCCTTCTCAAAGAACATCACCAACTGCTTGGCTGCGAGCGCCTGGCGATAGAGTTCCGGCTGCGCTTTCACAGCGTGGGCAGTGTCGAGAATCAGTCGCACCTCTGCTGCGCTCAAATCGCGAATCGAACAAAGGTTACGTCCCGCAAGCGTATTCGGCCGCTTGGCAGTAGAAACGGAAATGGGCGTATCCGGCGCGAGTGCAGTCGACTTCATTGCGTAAGATTTTGGCGTCATGCGTGGGCTCCTTGCACTGCGGCTGAAAGATTCGCAGCGGATGCGCTGGACAAAATCTCATCCAGTGCTTGTATTGCCTGATCAATATGTTTGCGCTCGACGATGAATGGCGGTAAAAACCGCAATACGGTTTCACTGGTCCGGTTGATGACGATGTGGCGCTCCATCATTTGCGCGACCACATACTTCGCCAGGTCAGGATTTGATAATTCCATTCCCAGCATCAATCCTTTGCCGCGTACTTCTACAACGGCTGCTTGACTCTCAGCCAGAGACTGCAACTGTTCGAAGAAATATTTTCCAGTCTTGCGGATGTGGTCCAAAAGGTTGTCGCGACGCATGGTGTCGATGACCGCGATTGCAACTGCGCAAGCGAGTGGACCGCCTCCAAAGGTGGTGCCGTGCATACCAGGGGAAAGCGCACGCGCAGCCTCTTCCGTGCACAGCATCGCGCCAATCGGGATTCCGCCGCCAAGCGGCTTCGCCAGCGTGGCCACATCCGGTAGGATGTCGTAATGCTGATAGGCGCACCACTCGCCGGTGCGGCCCATCCCGCTTTGGATTTCATCGGCCAACAGCAACGCCCCTGTCTGCTGCGTCAAGCGTCGCGCCGCCGCGAAGAATTCTTTTGACACCGGGCGGATGCCACCTTCCCCTTGCACCGGTTCCAGGCAAACGGCGCAAACCTCGGCAGAGAATTTCGATTCCAAATCGGCAACGTCGTCAAATCGCACAAACTCAACGCCGTCTAACAGCGGTTCGAACGGCTTGCGGTAGTTCGGCTTGTGAGTCGTCGAGACCGAGCCCATGGTACGGCCATGAAAGCTATGCTCCAGCGCCAGAATTTTCGTTCCCAGTCGATGACCTTCGGATCGGCGCAGCGTCGCATAAGCGCGCGCCAACTTCAACGCAGCTTCCCACGCCTCGGTGCCGCTGTTACAGAAAAACACGCGATCCAGACCCGTCATCTCCGTGAGTCGCAACGCAAGCTCCGCCTGGCCGGGATGGTAAAAGAGGTTTGAAGTATGGATGAGCTTTCGGCTCTGCTCGTCCATTGCGGCAAGAACCGCAGGATGACCATACCCAAGTCCGCAAACACCAATGCCGCTCAGCAGGTCAAGGTAACGGACACCGTTCTCATCCAACAGATGAACGCCTTCGCCGCCAACGAAATTGATGGGAGTGCGATCGTAGGTTCTGACGAGTAATTTCGATTCCGCCGTGCGAATGTCGTTCAGGTTCATGCCACCATCACCTCCGTGCCTTGTGGGGTTCGTGCCGAGCAAATGTCTGGCAACAACGATGCTCGGTCGGCGGGGAAAATTCGCACCCGCTGCACTCCACCCAACAACGCCTCGCGACATGCCCCCAGTTTGGGAAGCATACCTCCGCTGACAACGGCTGTGCGCGTCAGCTCTGGGATTTGCTTTAACGTGAGCCAGCGCATCACTTCGCCGTCGGCCCCGCGGACTCCCGGAACATCCGTCAAAAACACCAATACGTCGGCATGGCAAGTCATCGCGCAGGCCGCAGCCATCTCGTCCGCGTTGACGTTGTAGTATTCGCCGTCAAAGCCGAGCGCCACGCTGGAGAGGACCGGGATGGCGCCCATCTGCCAGATTGCCAGCAACCATCGCGGATCGGATGACGCAATTTCCCCCACGTAGCCAAGATCGGGCGCGGTGCGCTTTTTGCGGGCGCGAAATACCAAGCCATCGCCGCCTGAAAGCCCGACCGCAGCCTGGCCATGTTTGCCGATGGCTGCCACCAACTGCTTGTTGACGCGTCCGGCGAGGACCATCAACGCAGCATCCCGGGTTTCCGCATCCGTGATACGAAGTCCCGCGATAAATTCACTTTGCTTGCCAAGCTGTGCCAGCGTGCGCGTCAGGGCCGCTCCACCACCATGAACTACGGCCACCTGATGTCCATCGCGCACCAGGTCGACAATCGCCTGCGTACTGCCGCGCAGCGTGGACGGATTTTCCAGCGACGCTCCGCCGAGTTTGATCACAAATTTCATGCCAGCCCCTCCTGCTCCGGCCAACCGAACAGCAGATTCATGTTCTGCACCGCCTGGCTCGCCGCGCCCTTCAGCAGATTGTCTAAACATGCGACGACGATCAGACGCCTGCCGTCGCTTGCCAGCGCAAATCCCAGATCGCAGTAGCTGGTTCGCACTGAAAATTGGATCTCCGGCAAACGCGTGCCATGCCACCGCACCATCGGAGAGTCTGCATAGAAGCTGCGAAAACAGGCATCGATCTCGTCTGGTGTTGAATGCTTTTTTAAATTGACATATACCGTGGAAAAAATTCCCCGAGGAATTGGCAGCAGGTGCGGCGTAAAAATAATGTCCTGCGCTTTCAAACCAAGCTGCTCCAGAAGTTCTCCGGTATGCCGATGGTTAAAGACCGAATACGCCGATAAATTGTCCGCCGCATGCATAAAATGCGTTTTTGCGGTCGGTGTTTTGCCTGCTCCAGACACTCCCGATTTTGCATCGCACACAATTCCGCGATCCAGATCGATTCGTTTTTCGCGCACCAGCGGGGCCAGCGCAAGGATGACAGAAGTTGCATAGCATCCTGGATTGGCAACCAGCTTCGCCTTTGCAATTTGTTCTCGATGCAGCTCCGGCAATCCGTACACGGCCCCTTGCTGGATAGACTCGGCCGCAACGGGATCGTGATCCTCAAGCTTATAAATCGCTCGATTTGTTTCCTCATCCAGGCGCCACGCGCCGCTCAAGTCGATGACACGTACGCCATGTTCCAAGAGCTTCGGCACCCAGGCCCGCGACTGCTCATGCGGCGTGGCCAAGAAGACCAAGTCGATTTTCCGTTTGCCCAGTACATTCCAATGAAACGGTTCTACGGTTACATTGCGCGCACCGTTGTTGTCCGCGAGTTGCGGATGCAAATCTGTCAATGCGACGCGCGTGCCCTTTTCTTCTTCCGGGCGTCCGAAAAACAATGGTGCGTGCCCGCGCAAGCGTGGATGATGGAGCAGCAGGCGCGCCAGCTCTGCGCCGGCATAGCCACTGACGCCGAAGACTGCGGTTTGGGGCTGGGGGGAAGTCATGCTTCGAGTAAATTCTCCAGGCGATGACGGAGGCTGCTGGCGTGTTTCTGGTCCTGGCAAATAATTAGGACCGTGTCATCTCCGGCGATGGTGCCCAGCACTTCCGGAATGCGCTCATGATCGAGAGCAGCGGCGACCGGCTGAGCGCTGCCCGTCGTCGTGCGCAGTACCAGTTGATTCGTCGCCTGCCGTACGGCCAGCCCAAAATTCGTAAATACATCGTCGAGCGATGGCAGATCGTCGTTTCCCGAGGCACCGTTCGGCACAGCGTAGCCATTCGGTCCTTTATATAGACGCAAATCGTGAATATCGCGTGAGAGCGTGGCTTGGGTAACGTCGAATCCGCGCCGCACCAGCTTGCGGCGCAGCTGATCCTGGCTGACGACAGGCCCCTCGCTCAGCAGTAGACGAATCGCATTGTGACGTTCGTTCTTCATGGCAAGATCCACGCAAAGCGTGGTTGGTTTAAGTGTATAACAATACAAACCTGTGCATAAATATGCAGTTGTTTTATTATGCCAACCGAGTCGTGTTGCGGGTCATTTTCCTAGTAGCCGACCCACCAGGGAGTTTCGTTGCGAAAGGGCGTTTTCAGGACGAACCGAACATATTGGAAATTTGCCTCTATCGGTCGCCGGGCCGATGATCTTGTTGTGTGGACGAGATCGCGGGAGGGACGACCGATGGAGGTGTTCGCCAGGCTGTTTGGCAGCCTGCTTTTGTTTGTATATCACTGTTTCGACCGGGTGGTGATTCACGGTTATCTGAGCGGGTTGTCGCGGCCGGGCAGGTGGCGTATTTTTTCCATGACGTAGTCGGCGAACCGGTGATCGACAAGTCGGTACTCTCGCGGCGGACCCAGGAGTATCGAGACTGGGTCGAGGCGTTCGCGCGCAATCACCTGGAAGGCGGCAAAACGATCCGTGACGGCGAGGAACTTCTGGCGCGCTGCGGCCAGATGCTCCAGAGCTTTCTTGAGGCCGAAATCGCTCAGGTTGTTGGAGCAGACCTCATTGCCCAGGAAGGTGCCGATATGCCTATCGGCTCAGCGACAAAGGAACCAAAGTCGCTCTACTGTTCGTGCTCTTCCACAAACAACTCTGCGGACCGCTGGCCAACAGTCTCTTTCATCGCCGCCCCGCCACGGCACCCCGCCCCAAAAGCAAACTCGAAACCGCCTTCCACAAAGCCGACGACTCCCTCGATACCATCATCCGGTTACTGGAAGCCGCTTGAAATGTTGCAGTATTTTTGTTTACGAATACAACGGTAAGAATCTATCCAACGTGTCCAGCGTGGATTACGGGCCCAGAACACCTCCGCTAGCATCCACGGCTTATCGTTGGGTGGTCGTGCTTCTGCTTTGGCTGGTTTACTTTTTCGGCTACGCCGATCGGCAGGCGTTCTTTTCCATCTTTCCCTTATTGCAAAAACAAATGGGACTCACCACAGTGCAGCTGGGACTTTTAGGTTCCTCGTTCGCTGTAGTATATGGACTGGGCACGCCCTTCGCCGGATACGTCGTCGACAGAATTCGCCGCAAGACTGCAATCCTCGGGGGATTGCAGTTATGGAGTGTAATTTGCATCCTGTCGGCACTGTCGCGGAATTTCTTCCAGCTTCTTATCTTTCGCGCGATGGAAGGGGTTGGCGAAACGATTTATTATCCCACCGTCCTGTCGATGATCAGCGACTACCATGGTAAGCGCACACGCGCACGGGCCATGGGAATTTTACAGACGAGCGTATATGCGGGAACCGTCGGAGGAGGATATTGGGCCGGAGTCGTGGCGCAGCGGCACGGCTGGCGGGCGGCTATTTTTATCTTTGGCACTCTCGGTTGCCTGTTGGGTCTTGGTTTGATTCGTTTATTGCGCGAGCCAGTACGGGGAAGCGCGGAGATGGACTATCACGCGGGCCAGATGAGTGATGGCGGGATGCTGGTCCCCGCGCCTCTTTTCTTCCTCGCCATGGGCTCTCTTTTCCGCATCAAGTCGTTGCTGGCGTTGATGGCTGCGTTTGCCAGCGCCAATTTCGTGGCGATGGTGCTTCTGGCCTGGATGCCGATGTATCTCTACTCCCGGTTTCATCCCAATCTGGCGATGGCGGCGTTTGATGCGGCGGTGTATCCCCAAATCGCTAGCATGGGAGGGTCTGTGTGCGGCGGATATCTGGCGGACATGTTTGCAAAGCAAAGGCGCGGAGGACGCATCTTAGTTCAGTGTTTTGGAGTGTTCACCGGGGCCCCCTTCGTCGTCCTTTGCGGAATTGGCAAATTCTTGTCGCTGGTCATCTTGGCGCTGATTTGCTGGGGATTTTTCAAAGGCATGTACGACTCGAACATCTTTGCTTCGGCGTTTGACGTTGTCCCCACGGAAAGCAGGGGGGGACAGTAAGCGGATGGATGAATTGTGTGGGCTGGCTGGTGGGCGGGGGACTGGCACCCGTTGTGATCGGGTTTCTCGCAAAATTTACTTCTCTGGGGAGAGCCATCGCCTTATGTTCGACTGTTTACGTGGTTGCCGCCGCATTGCTCATACTGACCATCCTGCATTTCTTAGATCAGAATATTGGTAGACTGCAAATTCAGGGAGCGAGGTTATATGAATGAACCCCCTTTCACAGACGCCAGCCAGGATTATGATTCCGGCGAGCACACTGAAGTCCCATCGTCTGTGCCAGTTGTGCCGCGGTTGCGGATCCTAGAGGAGAATCAGGACTTTCCCCAGAAGTTTCGCTAGCGATCTGCTAAATCACGTCAAGCAAAGCACTTATGGAATTTCGCAAGTGGGATCTGTGCGCGCCTGAAAAACAGCCGAAATGCGCCGTAAACGCGGCCGCTTCCCACAGTTGGAAATCGGCAAGCTCTTCGCGAACTCGCGATTTTCAAGGGCTTTTCGCGTTGAACACCTTCGTTTTTTAGAGTGCTGCACTCGGATTCGGCCGCAAATCAACGCGGGGATGCCGAATCGCCGGGAAAAATGGGGAAACTCCAGGAGGAGAATGCCTTGCAAAATTTGGAGGGAGGACTTCGTGGTCTGTTCACCTCACACTGTCACAGAACGCATACCTTCTGGGACTGCCGAATCGAGGCGATCCGCCCATTGATTTTGTTGAGGTTAAGGGGCAGGATTTTCGGGGCCTTTAGTGACAGCCTCGACAGGCATTGTTTGCTGGCAAACGACGCGATGGATCGTAGCCCGGGAGACGCGGTAACTCTTCGCGCTGGCGAAGACTTTGCCCCTGGTTGCGATCACGCAGGATGCTGCTGCGATCAATCTCGAGTGGCTGACGCCCGAGCGGATCTTCTGCCATCCAAGTCTTTCCTAATCTTACATTTATGAAACGCGTCAACAACTTATCAGAACGTCTG
>JAJYSL010000089.1:0-2883 GCA_021793595.1 Acidobacteriota bacterium | reverse complement strand
CGGTATGTCATTGAGAAGAAAGAGACTGGTGCCGAAGAAGGGACTCGAACCCCCACACCCTTGCGAGTACATGGACCTGAACCATGCGCGTCTGCCAATTCCGCCACTTCGGCCTGTGTTCCAGAGGCTTAGCTGTCCGCCAGAAAATAAGCGGCAGTCATTACTGTTACAAAGACAGCAGATGCTGTCAACATTTGTCCTCGGCCGAAATTTTCTCCACACGCGCTGAAGTGACCGCGAACGGTACATTTGCAATCGTCGCATACGCGAGTATTCTGAGATTTCGTTCCTGATGCGTAGTGTTGATGCGATGCGCACACGCGAAACCGAACAATCCACACCGAAAGGCTTTCGGCATGACGAATCCTTCACTCGCCAATCCCGCCAGTATTCCCCCTGAGCTTTCCACTGAAATTCGCCGACTCATGCATGACCTGAGCAATGCGCTCGAGATTGTATTACAGGCGGGTTATCTGCTGACTACAGCAGACACAGAGGAACCGGTGAAGGAGTGGATCGGCCTGCTGGATGGAGGCGCACAACAGGCCTTGAAGATTCATCAACAACTGCGGGATTACATCCGCATCCACAGCTAAAAGTGCAGCGCAACAACAACCGCAATTAAGCCAGTTGCGCATCCAGCGTGATTTCGGCAGCCTTCAACAGGCGTGAGATCGGACAATTCACTTTTGCCTCATTCGCAGCGGTAGCGAAGGCCTCTTTGCTGGCTCCGGGAACTTTGGCGCGAGTCGTCAGATGAATTTTGGTCACGGTCGGACCTGTCTCCAGCATCTCCAGCGTCAAGTCGGCGGTAGTTTCCAGTGACTCGGGCGTCAAGTTCGACTTGGTCAACTGGCCGCTCAACGCCATGGTAAAACAGCCGGCGTGAGCCGCGGCGATCAATTCTTCCGGATTCGTTCCCTTGCCGTCTTCAAAGCGGGTATGAAAAGAGTAGGCGGTATCCTTCAAAACTCCGCTCTCGGTTGAAATGGTGCCCTTGCCTTCCTTCAGTGTTCCCTGCCAAACTGCGCTTGCTTTACGTTGCATGTGTTTCTCCTTGGATTCGTTGAGGATGGACCGAGAATCTGGATTCCGCAGCCCGTAGGTGAAATTTCAGGATAGCAGCCGCGCATTGCACAGTCGAACCTGGCAACATCGCATGTGTCAGGCACGACGGGAGCTTCTTCCTCGTGTAGAAGCAACGCAGCCTGCCATTGAAAATGGAATCGCAGTACCTTGGCGTTCACGATTCCTGTAACGCAATCAATGTATGTTGGTGGCAGCAAAAGGTCGGGGCTGCAGCGGCAGTTCGAAGGAGAAAACAGACCCATGCCCAACCTGGCTGGTCACGCTGATCGTGCCACCATGGGCTTCGACGATCGCCTTGGCGATCGCCAACCCCATTCCTGTTCCATGGACCTGGTAGCGTTGTCCTGTGCCGCGGTAGAACTTGTCGAAGATAAAACTCTTTTCCAGCATTCCGATTCCCACTCCGCGATCGGCTACGCTCACCACCAAAGCATCTTTGGTTTCTTCTGCACTGATAAAGATCGGACTACCTGCAGGAGAATATTTCGCGGCATTTTCCAGCAGATGATGCAGCACTTTTTCGATCATGCGCATATCGAACGGTACGGGCCGCAAATCCTGGGGAAGTCGTACGGTGACCGGG
Organism: Acidobacteriota bacterium; assembly: GCA_021793595.1. The sequence goes on along the minus strand of JAJYSL010000089.1, from coordinate 1,211 downwards.
TGCGCGGCAACGATTTCATCTGCATTCTGTAACGACTGATCCACCAATTCCTGTATTGGATGCAACTGCAGGTCCAGCTGGACTTCGTGGGCATCCAACTGCGCCATCTCTACCGCCTCTTCAATCAAACGGTTCAGGCGTCCGCTTTCTTCGTCGATGATGGTCAGCAACTCATTCCGCTGCTCGTCCGTCAGCTGCAATTCTGAGCGCAGACTGCTGACCGCGCCCATGATCGACGTAAGCGGGGTTCGTAATTCATGCGTGACGGAATCGAGCAGCGCGCTTCGAATTCGCTCGCTCTCGCGCGCGGCCTCGGTCTTTCCCAGTTGTTCGACGGCCCCAGCTCGCTCGACTGCGATGGCCACCATGCTTCCCAGGGCTTCCAGGCTTTGCCGTGATGGGCACTTTCCTAAAATGCCGAGCGCTCCGATGGGTCGCACGCCCATCATCAGTGGAACCAGGCAGATTTGCTTCTCTTCGTTTCTTTGGATGTCGCGTTCACGTGAGGCGGCGCGAAGCATTTCGTCGCTGACCGCCTCGCTGCTTCGTCCGGAATGGTAAACGCTGCTTCTGGAATTCACCAGCAGGGCGGTGCCTTCTGTAAAGAACGTGGCTGTAATTATTCTAGGGATAGAATTTAGTAGATCGAGAATATTATCGGTCGTGAGCAATTGCCGACTGAAGTCGTATAGGCGTTCCATTTCAATGCGCTGGCTCTTGGCTTCCCTCGCTTCATCCCGGGCGCGATCAGAAAGTCGGCTGGATAGAATCGCAGTCGTCAGGAAAGCACTAAGGGAAACCCAATTCTGCGGATCGGCGACGGTAAATTTCCCAATGGGCGGCAGAAAGAAAAAATTGATCGCCAATGTGGAGACAATCGACGTGAAGATTGCGTTCGAAAGCCCCCATCGCCCTGCGATAAACAAAACGTATAACAATAATGTGAGAGAAACTGTGGTGTGATTGACATGCAACAGAGAAAAATATATCCAGACAATCAGCCCCACAGCCACGGTGGACACCGCATACCGTATCGTCGGAGATGGGCTGTGCCGCAGCATCATCCCAATTCTACTCAGGTCGTGTAAGCGATGACGCCGCAACCCGCAAACGTAAAGCCCGTCAAGACGCCGGAGCAATGGCTGGAGGCGGCAGCGCCGGAAAAAACCGCGGGCATCTTCAAGGTCTTTCTTGGCTATGCGCCGGGCGTC
>JAJYSL010000544.1 GCA_021793595.1 Acidobacteriota bacterium | reverse complement strand
CGACCGAAACTGCCTACTACTTGCTCAGTCGAGTCCTGTCGCCGGAGAGGCTCAACCAAGTCGTTCGACTGCACTGGGGAATCGAAAACAGCCTGCACTGGCGGCTGGATGTGGTCATGAACGAGGATCAGGACAGGACCCGCATGGGCCACGGGCCGCATAATCTGGCCGTGCTGCGCCACATGGCCATCAATGCCATGCAGAAAGAGGGATCAAAAGGTTCCCTGAGAGGAAAGTTCAAACGCGCAGGTTGGGACGATGACTACCTGTTCCGCTTACTGGAGCTATTTTGAAATGCGATTGCCCTGGGATGTTCAGGCAATTGCAGAAGATTGACAAGTTTTCATTTTGCAAAGTATACTGGAAACGCACGATCTCGTGCAGGCAAAATCCTCTATGCATGTTGTGACGCGGAAGCACCTGATCGAAGCCGAGAATCAATACCCGGATGCAGCTAAAGAGATAAGAGCCTGGAACAAGATTGCAAAAGAAGTGCGGTGGCGGAGCTTCCTTGAGGTGCGGCAGGTCTTTAAGGATGCGGATGCTGTCGATGGATACGTTGTCTTCAATATTCGCCAGAACCGCTACCGGCTCATCACGATCATCCATTACTCGCGAGAGAAGGATGGCCGGGTCACCGAAGGCCACATCTACATTCGGTCTTTCTTGACACACAAAGAGTATGACAACAAATCAAGCTGGGAGAAGGGAATCAGGCGATGAGCACGACACTTGCGAACCCGGTTGAAATGATCCGGCGCGGAGCACCGCACATCATCCACTCTAAGGAAGAGCTTGCAGAATACACAGCCGCGCTCTTCGCCCTGACGGCGAAAACTGCTCCCACACGGGAAGAGGCAGAGGCTATCGAGCTTCTTACCCTTCTCATTGATCGATATGAATCCCAGCACTATTCGGTGCCAGAAGCCGAACCTGTTGATGTGCTGCGATTCCTCCTCGATCAGAATGGTCTCTCGCAGCGGGACATCGCGGAGGAGCTTGGAAGCGAAAGCACAGTGTCTCTCGTTCTATCGGGGAAACGGCAGTTGAACCGCGACCACATCGCTCGGCTCAGCGAGCGTTTTCATGTCGCGCCATCCGTTTTCTTCGGCAGGTTCTAAGTTCTCATTCGCCATAGTTAAAGCAACAGCCCCACCGAAAGGTGGGGCTGTTGCTTGGTCATATCCCAATCCTCTCGACTTCATCGAGGGAGATTTCATCGTTGCAGCGGTCGTAAAGCCCGGTGGTGCGGGCGGACTCATGGGCGGCCATCTGCTGGGCGATTTCCAACCTGCCGCCGTTCTTGAGATACGCCGTGATCCCGGTGGCGCGGAAGGTATGGCAGCCGATCTCCGTTTTAATGCCGGCCTGGGCCGCGCGGCGGCGAATCATTCTCCAGACATCGGATTGCAGCATGGGGTTTTCCGTCAGCTCGCCGCTGCGTCCGTGCGCGGAACGGAACAGCGGCCCTTTACGGTCTTTGCCGATGCCGGCGGCCGCAATGTACTCCTCAAGGTAGCGGTCGAGATTGTGGTGCGTTGGCATCTCGTGTTCCTTGCCGCCTTTCTCGTGCAGCCGCACCCAGCCCCGGCGCCCTTGCACAAAGAAGTCTTCGACCCTCATGGCCAGTGCAGCTCCCACACACGCGAAGGTGTAGACCATCAAGCCAATCAAGGCGCGGTCGCGCAGACCGGGAAGGGAAGTGGTGTCGATCCCGTCGATCAAGGCCCGCGCCTCGTCCACATTCAGGACCGGCGTCTTGCCTTTCCGCTGGGTGTGCCGGGGGCCGCGTACTGCGTGCGCCGGGTTCACCGGAATCACCTGGCCGACCACCATCCAGTCGAACAGCATCCGCAGGGCGGCCAGCCGTTGTTTCACCGTAGGCTTGGAATGCTCGCGGAGCTGGTTTTCCACGAAGGCCGCGACGTGGACCGGTTCGACCTGGGCGAGGTCCCCGATGCCATGCTGGGCGCAGAAAGCGGAGAACTGCCGCACCGCCTCCATATACGCGCGGCGGGTGTTCCGGTTGCGGATGTGCGAGCTAAAGAAATCCCTCAACCGCGTGCGGGCTTTCGGCTGCGCGGTAAAGACTGAGGGCAGGGAAGTGGGCGACGGGCGGTGGGCGACGATGGCCTGCATGGAAACACTTTACCGGAAATCTCACGCATGACAAAGGACATTATCATGCGTGAGTGGAATATCTGCAACATGGAAAGAGGCAACCCTTAAAATATATCAGCCTTGACTGTCAGCTCCACTTGGGTCCATACTCGGTCGGGTAATTCGACGGTGGCGTAGATCGCTTGCTGCTCTTTTTGTAGAGCCGTCCCATAGCATCTTATTGATCCGGCCATAAACAGTAAGACCTAGCCAAAGATATTTGGTGCGCCGTGAAAGGCGCTGGTCCAACAGTGGGTGCGAATCCCACCCGGGAACTGGTTCGCTCCACCCGGTAGCAATCGAAGCAGCGGCAGAGGTAACGAAGTCGCTGAAGCCTTCGGTGTAGAGGGTCGCTTAGGCGACTTGGCGAGCGTGCAGGCCGTAATAAGAGTAAACGCTGAGCAGGCCTCGAAACTGGCAATGCAGGAGCCGACCCGCCCAAATTTCGGGGAAGGCTGATGTCGATGGAGGGTATGAGCGGACAGCTTCATCGGTCCTGCCGGGGTATTGGCGACGGCATGTATGCAAGAGGGGACCAGACGCAACACGGGAAGCCCCGGCGGTGATCCGTAGTCGGGATCAACCGGCACCTCGCGAGAGTCAGGCTGGGCCGTTTGGGGTGACGGGGAGGTTCGTAATACCGATGAAGCCGGGTAATTCCGGTGGAGGGAAGGGACCTCAGTTGGAAAGCAACGCAAGAAGTGACAAAGACGGAGGGATTGGTGATGAGCCTAACAACCCCTGTCT
>JAJYSL010000007.1 GCA_021793595.1 Acidobacteriota bacterium | reverse complement strand
TCTGGGTAAACTCAGGCTGGCGATCGGCGCGCAAATCCTCATCGCGAAAACAGCGCGCAATCTGGAAATAGCGATCCAGTCCGCCAATCATCAGAATCTGCTTGAACATCTGCGGCGACTGCGGCAGCGCGTAAAACTCGCCCGGATGCACGCGGCTGGGCACCAGATAATCGCGCGCGCCTTCGGGGGTGGACCGCGTCATGAACGGCGTTTCAATCTCCAGAAATCCTTCGCCCGAAAGATACTGCCGAATGGCCAGCGCAACCTTGTGCCGCAGGATCATGTTTTCCTGCATCTGCGGGCGACGCAGATCCACATACCGATATTTCAGACGCAGCTCTTCGTTCCCGATCGCATCTTCTGCCGGCGAAAATGGCGGCGTCTTCGCATCATTCAAAATGCGCAACTCAGCCGCGTCGATTTCAATCTCTCCCGTCGGCATATTCGGATTAATTGCCGCCGCATCGCGCCGGCGCACCTTCCCCTGCACCGCAACCACATACTCCGGCCGCACCGCCTCCGCCTTCGCGTGCGCCTCCGGACACAATTCCTTGTCCAGCACAATCTGCACAATCCCGGCACGGTCTCGCACATCCAAAAAAATTAAATTTCCATGATCGCGGCGGCGATTCACCCAGCCCATCACCACAACCTGCTCGCCATCCGCAGACAGCCGCAGCTCTCCGCACCTATGTGTTCGCTGCAAATTTCCTAGAAGATCCAGTGCCATCGTTTCCTTATTACTCGCTAGATTTATTTTGACGCCTCAATCGGCGCGTTTCTATTTCGTGCGAAGAAATTCTGCCAATTCCCCGCGTGCGATCTTCGCCTGTTCACCGGCAGAAAAATTCTTTACCGTCATCACGCCGGATTTGGCCTCGTCTTCGCCAAACAACACAATCGCCCGCGCCACCTTGTCCGCCATCTCAAACGACTTCTTCAGCCGGAACGATCCATCCCCCAGTTCCACGCGTAATCCCGCACGTCGCAACTCCCGCGCCAGTACCAGCGCCTCCGCCTGCTGCGCCTCGCCAAGCGGAGCCACGTATACATCCGCCAGCACGCTCGCCGTCTCTCCCGAAGCCGCGGCCTGCAACGTCAGCACCAGCCGATCTGCTCCTATGGCAAATCCAATTCCCGGAGCCTTCGGCCCTCCAATGGCTTCGCTCAACCCGTCATAACGTCCGCCGCCCAGCAATGCATTCTGCGCGCCCAGTCCGCCATGCGTAAACTCGAACGTCGTCCGCGTATAGTAATCCAAACCCCGCACCAGCCTTGGATTCACGGTATACGGCACCCCACACGCATCCAGCGCACACAGCACCGACGCAAAATGCTTTTGCGAATCCTCGTCCAGAAAATCCGCAATCTTCGGCAGCGCGTTAATCTTGTCCTGATCCTCCGGAACTTTACAATCCAGCACCCGCAGCGGATTGGTCACCGCCCGCCGCTGGCAATCCACGCAAAGCGTCGGCGCTACGTCCGTCAGCGCCATCCGCAACGCCTCCACATACCGCGGCCGATCCTGCGCCGACCCTACCGAATTCAACTCCAGCGTCCACCCTGTCACGCCCAGCTCATCCAGAAACGTCGCCAGCATCTCCAGTACTTCCGCATCGCGCAGCGGAGATTCACTGCCCGCGCTCACCGGCCCAATCACCTCGGCCCCAATCTGGAAAAATTGCCGATACCGTCCCTTCTGCGGCCGTTCCCGCCGGAACTGCGGCCCAATGTAATACAGCTTCTGCAGCAGTCCGCTATCGCCCAGCTTGTGTTCGATGTAGGCACGCACCACCCCCGCCGTATTCTCCGGTCGCAGCGTCAGCATCTGCACTTTTTCTGACTGCGCCCGCGGACGATCTTCCCACGTATACATTTCCTTGGAAACAATGTCGGTCTCTTCGCCCACGCCCCGCGCAAACAGCTGCGTATCTTCAAAAATCGGCGTGCGAATTTCCCCGAACGCATAGCGCTCGAACACGCGCCGCGCCGTTGCTTCCACTCGATTCCATAGCTCTGTTTCCGGCGGCAGCAAATCGCGCGTGCCCCGTACTGCCTTGATCTGACTCATAGTCACTTCATTAACGATAAATGGTCTGCTGCTGAAAGGGTAAGGATGGAGCGGAAATGTCTCTCCAAGCAAACATCGCATGTGCCGCTCAAGAAAAAACCGGAACCCCGCGATCGGGTTCCGGCTTGTTCTCTCCATCCTTATGGATGGACCGTCAACAGTCCAACTCGTCGCGCGGCGCATCTTTCGATATCGCACTCGCATGCATCAGCAACGCCACCGCCGCGGAAGTCATCCGGGTCTTCGCCGAGTCTGCGCGGCTGGTCAGAATAATCGGCACGGAAGCGCCCGTCACAATCCCCGCCAGACTCGCGCCACCCAGATACTCCAACTGCTTCGCCAGCATATTGCCCGACTCCAGGTCCGGGACCACGACAATATCGGCCTGTCCCGCCACGGCGGAAACCAGATGCTTGATCTTCATCGCTTCCGGACTCACTGCGGTATCGAACGCCAATGGCCCGTCCAGAATGCCTCCAGTAATCTGTCCCCGATCCGCCATCTTGCACAACGCCGCCGCATGAATCGTGGAAATAATGCTGGATTGAACCGTTTCCACCGCCGACAAAATCGCCACCTTCGGCATCGGCACGCCCAGGACATGGGCCAGGTCGATCGCATTCTGCACAATGTCCACTTTGTCATCCAGCGTAGGCAGAATATTGATCGCCGCATCCGTGATCAACAAAATGCGGTCGTAAGCCGGCGTCTCCATCACAAACGAATGGCTGATTCGGCGCAGCGTGCGCAAGCCGGTTTCCTTGGCCAGCACCGGGCGCATAAACGCATCGGTGTGCAGGCTTCCCTTCATCAACGCATCGGCGACATTGCTCCGGCACAGTTCCACCGACACCTTCGCTGACTGAGTCTCATCTGCGGCGTCGATCATCTCGCACGATGAAATGTCAAAGCCCTCCGTCTGTGCCAGGCGTTGAATTTTTTCCTTCGGTCCCACCAGGATCGGCTGGATCACGCCACAAACTGCGGACTCGAGCGCCCCAGCCAGGGCAACTTTTGTCAATGGATAACAGACGGCAACCGGAATGGGCGGCAGTTGCCGCGCCCGCTCCAGCAGAACATCAAAGCGGCTCACTGCAGGACTGATTTGGGTCGACACGTATTCCTTCTTTCTGCGTTGCAATAGTGAAATTCAACTGGCGGCGGCCGTCCGTGCAGTCTTTACCCCGCCGGCGCGGTGCGTCAGCGATCGCCCGCAACCCCTCAGCATAAAGCGCCGACTGCGCGTCCCCCTGTGACGACCATCACCGTTGTCGCCAAATTCGCCAATTCGCCCCGGTCAGCGGTCGCGCCTCCCCGGGGCTGCATCGGCAGGTGCCAGGCGTCACGCGATAGTGTGCGCTCCGTCACACGTTTTTTGTTTGCCTACTCCTATCATCTCGCTAAAGGGGGGCCAAATTTATGCGAACTGACCCGGAACTGACCCAAGGCCCGATTCTCGTTGGGATCGATTTTTCCCAGATGTCAAAGTCGATTGTAGAATACGCGGTGAAGTTGGCCCAGCAGGAATCACGGCCATTGCATCTCGTCTACGTTATGCCCATCGTTACTGACGATTCGCCGGATTTGTTGCGAATCCAGGAACTGGAGCTTGAAGAATACGTGCATGCCGCCCAACAAAAATTGCATGACACCGGCATCCAGGTCGAAGGCACGCTCGTCTTTGGCGCTCCCGCGCATGAAATCACCCGCCTCGCCGATGCCCTCCACGCTGCCTGCATCGTTGTCGGCACGGAAGAGAAGACCGGCCTGGAGCGCTTACTCCTCGGCTCCACGGCAGAGGCAGTCATTCGCAAATCGGACCACCCGGTAATCGTCGTCGGCCCGGTGGCTGCCGCCATGGCACAGAAAACTATTCCGTGGAAGCATCTCATGCTGGCCTGCGACACCGCAGAAGGCGTCACTGACGCAGCCCGACTGGCCGGCGAAATCGCCAGCGGTCACCACGCCCGCCTCACCATCTTCACCGTGCGCGAAGAAGGAATTGCCAGTCCCTCTGAAGGCCAGTTCGACGCCCTGGAAGCAATGATGAGCCGCGAAGCCTGGTTGGCCATCATGCCGCAATGCCTGATTCGCGAAGGCGAACCGGCAGCGGAGATTCTCCGCATGGCCGAGGACTCGCAAGCGGATCTCCTGGTCATGAGCGTGCACCGCGGAGGCGAGTTGCTCTCCCACATGCGTCCCGGCTTGATGGCCCGTGTGTTGCGTATGGCACGCTGTCCGGCCATGATTCTCCGCGATGTGCATGCGCCACGCCATATTCAGGCAGCACATCTGCATAGTCATCAGACAGTTTTGCTCTAACTCACTCTCACTCGGCGGCATCCAGACGCGTCGAAGAAACATTGGAGTCCAACTCACGGATTGGGGCTTCGCAGGATCAATGCAGCAGGATTCAACCGGCACCGTGAATTGCTTGACGTACGCCAGTCTTTCAGCCGCCTGCGCCTCTTCAAGGGCCTTAGCGGTGACGCTAATCACAACGATGCGTGCCGGTTGGCACAGCCAGCGATGCGCCTTGCGTCCACAATGAATTGATACTCAGGAGCTTCCTATGTCTAGCAAACAGTTCCGGGAATGGACACATCCAAGGCGCATCCTTTTGGCCACGGACCTTACCGACCTAGGATTCACTCTTCCGATCGCCAAGCAGCAGGCGCTGGACTACAAGGCTGAACTGCGCATTGTTCACGTTCTGCCCGATCCTGGCGCAGCGCCGATCGACCCCGTGTTGATGGTCTATTTCGATGCTGCCGCCATGCAGAAATCGGCCGAAACCACGCTCGGCAACGTCGTCGCCGACGCCCGCAACGAAGGTATTAAGTGCTCCTTTCAGTTGGCCACCGGCCATACCGTGAAGGAAATTCTCGCTGCCGCCGCCGAATGGAAAGCCGACCGGCTGATCGCCGGATCCCACGGGAAAGCCAAATTCCATCACCACATCCTCGGGTCCATCGCGGAGTCCATCTTCCATCAAATCGAGATTCCGGTCCTTGCCGTAGGCCCCAAGGCTGTCGCCACCGACGCGTCCGTCGAGGGACATCCGCGCATTGTGTTTGCCACTTCTCTCGATCAGAGCTGCCGCCGGATCGCAGAGTTCGCCCTCAGCGTTGCTGAAAAGCGTAGCGCCGACATCACCGTGCTCCATGTACTGCAAAACGTTGTCCCCGAGCATCCCACCACCGTTTCAGCGCGGGGATACGCCTACAAAATGATGGAAGATTTGCTGGCAGTCAAGCCCCTCCGCAAGGCCCGCGCTTCCTGCGAAGTCGCCTACGGCCAGCCTGCGGAATCGATCCTTGCCTACGCCAAACACCACGCCGCCGACATGATTATTCTCGGCGCCTCCGCCCATTCGGCCTTCAACCCCCGGTTCATCCCCGGAAACGCGTATCGCGTCCTCTGCGAGGCCCAATGCCCTGTCCTGGTGCTGAAAGCCGAATCTCCGTGGCAAAGTGTTCCCCGCCACCACTCTACCCGCGACCAGCAGGAGCAGACTCCGGCCTAGATTTGACGCGACAATTCCCCGCCCCAAAACGATAAGACGCAACTCCGCTTGCCCCTGAGAATTGCGCCCGCAAAGCGCGTTCCACCCGACACATCGGCTGTGAAAATCTTCTCGCCGAACTGCTCGCTGAGTTTCTTCGGTACGAACGTCTACTGCATGCCCAGATCGGTCAGCACCTTGGGATTCTTGTCATCCACCGCCAGCAGGTTGTGACACACACTGCAGTCGTTGGTCAGCGTTTTCCCATCTTTGGATACATGGTTCCCATCGTGGCAGCGGAAACAGCCGGGAAAATCGTTGTGTCCTATGTTGTTCGGATACGTGCCCCATTTCACCTTCATCGAAGGGAAGACATTCCGCTTGTAGATCGCAACCAGTGTCCGCGCCGAGGCTTCGATCTGTGCCCGCTGGCTGCTCCAGATCGCCGGGTATTGCGTACTGTAGTACTTCTCCAGTCCGCTCGTGATTTTCGCCGCGGCATCCTCCTGTGAGGAATAATTCGCCTGGACCAGCTGCAATCCTTCTTTGTGGACAAACGGCAGCGCCGGGTTCACGCTGTTATCCAGCATCGCTTCATTGACGGCCGCCTGCGGCGTCTGGAAGATGTGGGTCGCCTGGTTATGGCAGTCCATGCAATCCATCACGCGCGTCACTCCTTTCACCGGCCCCTTCCAGTCGGAACTCACATATTCGGTGATGGTCCCATCCGCGTTGCGCGACTTCACGGCAATGATGTTTTGATCGGTATCGTCCGTGGCAACGTACTCGAAGTCGTTCAGGTGATGGCCGTGAATTCCGCTCAAGTGCGAGAGAGAATCGACCCCGCCAAGATGGAGCACCAGTACCGTGCGGGTGATGGAATTCTTTTCGTCGTCGCCGAAGGAAGTCTTGACCAGCAGCCGGTCGCCGACAAACCTGGTCGGCATGTGGCACTGCTCGCAGGTCGCGCGCGCCGGACGCAACACCGAAAGGGATGCCCGAATCGGTGTCGGATAGGTATGCAAGGCAACTTCCACCAATTGCTTGGTGCCGTTCATCTTGGCCTGGACAGCCGCGTCGAATCCGGACCCGATATGGCACTCCACGCAGGCCACGTGCGAGTGCGGAGAGACTTGGTATGCCGTCCACTGCGGCGCCATTACGTGACACGTCTGGCCGCAAAAGTTTGGCGAATCCATGTAGGAGACGCCGCGATAGCTGGCCGTGCCCACAATCACAAAGTTAATGAACGTCGCCGCAATCACCACCTCAATGCCGCGTCGGAACACGGGGTTCTGGAGATCGATTTCCGGATAGACAGAGGGCACGTGCCCCGACGCCACCATCTGCTTACGCCGTAACGCGATCCCAATGGGAATCAAAATCAGGCCCAGGACAAACAAACCCGGCAGAAATAAATCAAAAATCAACCCGAGATAGGGATTATGAGAACCGCCGTGACCAAAGGTCGTCACCACCCAGAAACCGATCATCACAAAGGCAGCAGCGCTGGTCAGCGCACCCCCGATCAAACTGAGCGGATTGTTCCCGTAAAACAGGACCGGTCGCAGCTTCTTCTCTAATGTTCCAAACATCATTCCCTCGCGTGAGCGGTTATACCGTGCCGAAATAGGCAATCAATGTCAAGACAAGAAGCAGCAGCCCTATCAGAATTGCGGTGAATCCTACTACCCGCGCAAAATTGACCCACCAGTACACTGGCTTATCGGCAGCCTTGGCTTCCAGCTTTCCCTGTCGAGCGAGACGCTCAAATTCCAGCGGCCGCTTCTTCCGAAATTCCTCTTCCGTTTCTTTCCCCGTAAAGATCACCATGTCCATCGGGAAACTACCCGGCCGCAGATGTGTATTCACAAAGTGAATCGAAAAAATGAAGAGAATGGCGAGCAGAGCTTCTTCCCCATGAACTACCAACACCGCGTTCAACGCCCATCCCGGCAGGAACTTTGCGAAAAAAGGAGCAAACCACATGGCATACCCGGAAAACCCAATCACCACCATGCCCCAGAAAACCGCCCAGTAGTCGAACTTCTCCCAGTAGGCGTACCGATCGAATCGCGGCTTCGGTCCCAGCCCGACAAACCACCGCAGGTGTCCCACCAGGTCCTTCACGTCCTTCCAGTTCGCCACCATCGACGTCGGCCCCCAGAACAGCCCTTTTTCCTTTTGCACCACCGCCCGCGCAATGATGTCCTTCACATGGTAGAGGAACGCCAGCGTCAGCACGATCGCGCAAAATTTATGCAGGAAAAGAATTGCCCCGAAGCCACCCACCGCGCGCGCAACAAATCTTGCCGGAGCATTCTCGCTGAAGCGCATCGGCAGCCCAGTCGCCGCCAGTCCCAGAAACGACGTGAACAGCACCGCATGCAAATATCGCTGCGGCAGGGTAAATCGCAAATAGTATGTCTCGTTCTTCTGTGTCTCCGCCGCCGGGGCCGTCTTAATCGCAGTAGGCTCAGTCATGTTTCTCCTCTCCTGCCGACGCGGCCTTGCGCTGTTCGTACTTCGAGCGCAGGAACCACAGCAGGGTGTGAAGGGAGAAGAAGCCCAGCACGCCCCACAGCAGCAGGTTCATAAACAAGCGGATGTAATACAGCGCCGGATTCAGCTTTCGATTCCGTGGATTCGCATGCGGCTGATACTCCACAAAACTCGCATTGGCGTCCGCATGGCACTTGCCGCAGGTTTTGATCAGGTTTGCCTTGGCCACCGGCGAGCGCGGATCCGAGGCCGGCAATACTTCGTGCGCTCCGTGGCAGTCCCAGCAACGCGCCGTCTGCACATATCCGCCCAGCAGACCCAGTTGCGAGTGGAACGTGTCTCCGTAGGTGGCGAACCTGCCCTGATGACACGAGCCGCAAATCGGCGTCGACTGCATACGAAAACTCGCCAGCGTCGGCTCCAGAATTGCGTGCGCCGTGTGGCAGTCGGTGCATACTGGCGCCTTCATGTTGCCGCTTGCCACTTGCTCGCCGTGCATGCCGCGCATGTATTGCGCCTTCACTCCGCCATGGCACGATCCGCAGGTCGTAGGGATATTGGCTCTGTTGGTCGGACTTTTCGGGTCGTTGTGACCCAGAATGTGGTGCGATCCGTGGCAGCTCATGCAGTTCGCCGCCACCAGCAGCCCCTCTTTGCTCACCGCATACCCATGGATCGAATCCATGTACGCCGAATACACATTCTGCAGGCCATATTTTTTTGCCAGCAAGTGATCGCCATGGCAGGTCCCGCACGTCCGTGGAATGTTCAACGGATACACCGCCGACCGTGCATCGCCTTTGGGGAAAATCGCGTGTGGGCTGCCATGGCAACTCAAGCATGGCTGCGCGCTGGCCTTCGCATGCACGCTGCCCGCAAGTCCGCTCGCCTGATCGGCATGGCAAGTCGCGCATTGCACCGCCGCCGGATGATCCGGATGCGGATACTCGTGGATGGAAGTATGGCAATCGCTGCAAGCCAGGCTGCCGTGAATACTGGAATGAAACAGCGAAGCGTCCACGCCTACATTTTTTCCCGACGCGTCCTGCATGGTCTTGTCAGCGTGGCAGGAGAGGCAGTCCGCATCCTTCGCCAGCATCACTCGCGGCAAGCTCAACAGCAGCAAAGCCACCAGGCAAGCCAGCAACATTCTTCCGCGACCAGCCAGTCTCCGCGCAGCCAATTCGTTTTGCTGCCTCGCGGCGTCTACGGAAAGTTGTTCGAAAACAAGCATCCGGCCAGCGTCGCCTCTGCAGATAACATCAGGGTCACGCTCGGCCGGAGTGCTGTGGAAGGACATCTCTACGGAGGAAATGGTTTTCATTGGGTCTCTGACCCCTGCCGCGTTCTGTGCGCGGAATACAAAAAACAACCAGTGCACCAATGTTCAATATGAGGGGGGATATTCTTCCCCCTCCCTAACTCCCGCTATTTCTTCTGCAAGGTGCGAATGTAGGCGACCACAGATTTGATCTCTGGACCCGACAGTTTCGTGCCATAGGCCGGCATTTTTCCCTTGCCTGACTTCACGATCGCCTCATAACTCGCTGTGGATGCCTTCTTCGCCTCCGGCGTCAGGAGCGAAGGTACGTGCATCGCCTTGCCCGCACCCGAGCTGGCGCTGCCGTCCGCCGCATGACACATTGCGCATTTGCTTTTGTAAATATCCGCTCCGCTGCTTTGGGCAAGCACGGTGCACGTAGCCAGGCCGACGAACGCCAGGGTGGCTAGTACTGTTATGTGTCGATTCATACGTTGATCCTTTAACCAACTAGATTCAGTCCCTTTTCAAGGGCTTTCCACACCTTATGGCTCTCAACTCTCAACCTGTGAAGAATATAAAACTCAATGGATCATTGCCTGTGACAGTTATCACACCTGAAGTAGTCGCCAGTAACCACGCCCCAAACATCGCTTCCGGATCTTCGCCACTCTCAAGCAAAAAGGCCGGCGCGAACCGCTGACCTATGCCTCTACTGAACGCTCTCTTCAGAAAAACATGCCCTCCAGATTTTTCCGACGACTATCCTCGTTGATAGACTAGCCGTCGCTCGCCTTCACTCCATACAATCGGTCGAAGAGGTCCCACGCGCATGGCTTTCAACCCAATTCTCACCGCATCTGAACCTCGCCCAGCCTGCAAATTCCATCCCACATCGCACGCGCGATCTTTTCGCGCAACCATGCTGCCCGCATTCGTACTCCTGCTCATCTCTCTCCTTGGCGCACGCGCGTTATCCGCCCAGGTTCCGTCCTTTTCCAATGCGCCTGCCACCGCCACGCCCGCGAAGATCCAAAGTATCTGGCGTGTGCAGGAATTTATGGTCCCGATGCGAGACGGCATTCGCCTGCAGACCGTCGTCATCTCCCGCAGAGATCAAACCAAGCCGCTTCCCATCCTGTTGACGCGTACTCCTTACGGCGTGCCCACGCAAAAAGACTTCGACAAGGCTGCCGCAAAAAATGGCGCAAACTGGGTTCCAACAACCTGGAAAGAACTCGCCGCCGACGGATACATCTTCGTCATCCAAAATCTGCGCGGACGCTTCAAATCCGAAGGCGTCTTTCTCCTCACCTCGCGCTACGACGCCAACGATCCCAGGCAAACCAACGAGACTAACGATGCCTACGACACCATCGACTGGCTGGTAAAGAATGTCCCCAACAACAACGGCCGAGTCGGCATCTACGGCGTCTCCTATAACGGTTTAACCACGGGCCTCACCCTGCTCCATCCCAATCCTGCGCTCAAGGCTGTCAGCGAACAGGCTGCGCCCGTCGACCAGTGGATGAACGACGACATGCACCGCTACGGCGCTCTGCGCGAAAGTTACGCCTTCGAGTATTCCGTCATGGAGCAGTCCGACAAAAACACCAACACGCATTTCGACTTCGACACCTACGACACCTATCAGTGGTATCTCAACCTCGGCCAACTAACGAATGCGAACACGAAATACCTCCACGGCTCGATTCCCTACTGGAACGACATCATGGCTCACCCGAACTATGACCAGTTCTGGCAGAAGGAAGCCTGGGTCAACCAACTGCACAGCTCCACCGTTCCCAATCTCAACGTCGCCGGTTTCTGGGATCAGGAAGATCCCTGGGGTCCGTGGCAGATCTTTCGCCATGCGGAGCAGCACGATCCCGACCACACCAACTTCATGGTCGCCGGCCCGTGGTACCACGGCGAGTGGCAATCGCCAGAAGGTGACCGCATCGGCATCGTGCCCTTCGGCGGCCACAAGACTGCGCTGGAATTTCGCCAGAATATTCAGGCCGCCTTCTTCCGCTACTATCTCCACAACGAAGGCGCCAAACCCAATTGGGAAGTCACAACATTCCAGACCGGCTCCAACACCTGGCACAGTTATGCAGCGTGGCCGCCGCCAGCCTCGAGGCCGACAAATCTATATCTCCACGCCGACGGAACGTTGTCCTTCACACCCGATACTCCCGGCGGTCCGCAATATCGCCAATATGTTTCCGATCCTGCGAATCCCGTGCCCTACCGCACGCGCCCCATTTCGCCCACCTATCCTCAACCCGAGTGGGTAACATGGGAAGTCGCCGATCAGCGTTTTGTCGAGCAACGCCCCGACGTCCTCACCTTTCAGAGCGCGCCCCTCGATCACGATGTCGTCGTCACCGGCCCCATCTCCGCCGCGCTCTACGCCTCCACCTCCGGCACGGATTCAGACTTCGTCGTCAAGCTGATCGATGTCTATCCGGAGAGTGGTCAAATCGGCGCCGACAATATCCCGCCCAACAAGCCCACCGGCTACGCAGACTCACTCAATGGATATGAGCTGCCGATCGCGATGGAAGTCCGCCGCGGCCGCTTTCTCCGTAGCTACGAGCATCCCCAGCCCCTCAAAGCCAACCGTCCCCAGGAGTGCGACATTCCCCTGCGCGATCACGACCACGTATTCCTCAAGGGACATCGCATCATGGTGCAGGTGCAGTCGACCTGGTTCCCGGTCATCGATCGCAACCCGCAAAAATATGTCCCCAGCATCTATCAAGCCACCGCCGCCGACTTCGTCCCATCAACCCAGCGCATCTATTGCACCCCAAAGTTGCCCTCCCACATAGTCCTCCCCATCACGCCCTAATCGCCTTTTCACAGATAGCGTAATGCCAGGGTGCCCCATCCTAGCGCAGCTAGGGTGGGATAGAAAGAAGCCCGCGTCACCGTAAGTGAATCTGTTCTATCGTCCGCGAAGCTGCAACTGCGGGGAACCTGACTCTGAAAATGGATTCGAAGCACATGCCCGTGTATAGATTGGTGTGCGATAAGATCGGCTGAGTTGAATGGAGGAAACCAGCCGATGTGGATTTGGGTCGTTCTTGTCGAAATTGCCTTGCTCGTGTTTATTGGCTTCCTTCTCCGTAGGGTCGCTCAGAAATACACACTTGTCGGTCTAGCGTGGTGGTTTGTCGGGTTGCTCGGATTCGCAGTGGCGGGCATCTCGGGCGCACATTCCACAAGGCCCTCTTCGGCACCCCGCCAGACGGTAATAGGGAGGGTCCAAGACTGTACTGAGCATGTACGCGGCAGAGCAAACTATACATACACATTC
The DNA here is from genome assembly GCA_021793595.1 of Acidobacteriota bacterium. The sequence goes on along the minus strand of JAJYSL010000007.1, from coordinate 53,100 downwards.
CAGCTGGACAGTGACGGGCAAAATTCCATCGAGATTGCCACGAGGATAAAGCCTCCATTGTGCTGGCGCGAGGATTCATCCGGTTTCCGTTCGGACATCTACCGAGTGGTTTACCTGGACGATCCGACACGCGATCTCAATCACGAAGCTATCCGCATAGAAGTGCTCACCGGGAAGCATGCGGGATGGAGCGGAAGTGTGGACGCTCGCCCGTTCGGTCTTTGGCTTGGGATTCCAGCAGGAATTCTGGTAATTATCGCCGGTGGCATCGGAGCGCTCCGCAATCGGCGAGAGTTACCGAACCCGCGTCAATAGCCGTCGCAAGCGGCGCCCTAGTGAAGGATAAAAATTCTGATCTGACCGACTTGAACCTCCATTGATGGGTGGACAGGCAGTCCGAAGACTCAAAGAAAACGCGTCACCGTAACAATGATCTGCCCTAATGCCCTCTTCGCTGCAACTGCGGCGCACACGTCTCCGAAAATGGATTCGCAATATACGTCCCCGCAAACCCCGACAGAATCACAGTCCCATCCTCATTGAAATGCGCCGTATGAAATTCCCCCTCAGGTAGATCGTTCAGACGCCTCCAATCCTGCCCATCATCCTTGCTGACGTACACGCCGGTGATCGCGCTCAGCACTTCCCGGTTCGGCCGCAGCGGATCCACTTCAATCCCATACGCGCGAATGTTCGGCCCCACCTCATCCTTCCACCGATGCAACAAAAATCTGGCATGTGTCACCCGGGCCACTTCATCCGGCGTCACCGGGTTATACACGCCCCAGCACGCGGCAATATGCAGCCCACCCACCGTGCTCATCCCGTGGATCGCGGAGTCGGGCCCCACCCCCGACACGCGCGTCCAATGCATGGTCGCCAGATTCAATCGGTACGCCTGATCGCCCGTTCCTAAATAGAGTGACCGCGGATGCGCCGCGTGCGGGTCATCGTAGGCCATCGAAAAAATATCCAGATCATTCGGCAGCCGAGGAAACCTTCCCTCCTCCACCCATTCGCCCTGCTTGTCTCGCCGGTAAATAAAAATCTGCGGAGTCAGGTCGAAGTAGCCATACCCAATCAACATCCGCTTGCCATCGGCAGTAATCAGCACCACGCCCGCCCGCACCGGCTGCCCCGCGTGCTTCGGAATCGGTACCTTCGGCCGCGTCTCCGGAACCATCGGTCCCGCGATCGGCCTCACCACCGCGCTCGCCATTGTCCCATGTGGAATGATCTGGAACGCTCCCAGTTGCGTCGTCACCACAAAATCCTTGCCGCCCGGAGCAACCGCCAGCCCATTGCGCAATCCCTCGCCAATCTTCGCGTTGAAATATTTTGAGCTGATTCGCGCAATCGGCGTCCACGTCACCCCGCCATTGGTCGACTTCGAAAGATAAATTGCCCGCTCCGCCGCCGGAACATGGCTGTCCAGGTCCGCCGTCAATCCCCATACAAGGTTGGAACTTTTTGCACTGGGATCGATCGCCATCGTCTCCAGAAATTCACTGGCGTACTCGCGACTTCCCGGCAGCGTCTTGACCTTGTAGACGTGGCATCCATCTAAGCCATTTTTTGTCAGATTATTAAGCGGTGCCTTGAAAGCTGAAGATGAACGTTCCGCCGCCAGCTTCGGCTTCGCATGCTTCGTCTGAACCGCCGCAGAATTCGCCGCACACATCCCGAACGGCACCGCCAGACTCCACGTCATCAGCGCCGTCGCCATCCATACGCCTCGAAATCTCAGCTGTAATTTCCACCCCGGCATGGCTGCTCTATGTCGAGCTTAATCGCGCAAGCAAGGCCGATTCAATGTCCCTCTCTCCATTCCATCCACTGCATGCATTTGGTATAGTCAGCCACACTGCACAGCAGCTCCCCATGACCGCGAATCCGCGCCCCATCTCCATCACGATTCTTGCCTGCATGTACATCGCAGTCGGCATTGTGGGCTTCACCTACCATTTTCGCGAAATTGTCGCGCTACAACACAACAGCCTCTGGATTGAATTCCCTAAATCTCTGGCAATCGTCTGCGGCGTGTTTATGCTCCGCGTCCGCGCCGACTGCCTGCCGCCCAAAGCAATCACCGTCCACGGAAACGCCCCGTTAAACGCCGGAGACATCGCCAGCCCCGTCCAGATCAGCAGCGGAAACAACACGAAGATCACAATCAGGTACGTCGCTCGCTGCACCACGTTATACGATCGCGCATCTGCTGCATCCGGCGGCCCCCGGCGAAACGTCTTCGCCATCACGCCGCGAAACGCGCTCCAGGTTCTCTGCTCTGGTCCCGGCACCAGTTCCTTGCGAAAATGTCCGCTCCGGAATCCCGCAATCCCATAGATCAGTCCGGTAAACAACAGAAGCCACGCCGCTTGGAAATGGAGAGCGCGGCTCCACCCATTCTGATCCGGCATCACATAGCTATATCCCGTCGGCACCGTTCCCCGCGAGGCCGGAATATGCAGTGAAAACAGCGGCCGCATCGTCGAGTTGCCCACCTCGCCCTAATAAAACCTCGGGTGCGAAATCACAATCTCTCCGCCCGTAATCAGCAGCGCAAAAAACGCGATCACCGTCAGCCAGTGCGTCACCCGCACCACCGCGCTATGCCGGGAAACCTTCGGTTTGCGAGCCGAATCCGTAGCCAACACAAGCGGAGAATAGCACAACGCCCGATTTCCACGAGCAAAGTCAATGGGGCTCCTCAACAAACAAAGTTTGTTATGCCCCGCAAAGGCCGGTCCCCTTGATGACGCGATCGCAGTCGAAGGGCCTGCTTCTCAATCCACACGACAAAACTTCCGCATTTGCGATAGGATGAATCGCCGAACTAAATCGATTTGGACGCGCACTTTCAGAGGTATCCCATGCGCCTGCCGTCTACGCTCGCAACCCTCTCTCTCGCCGCCACGGTCCTATTGCCCATCGCAGCACTCGCGCAAAATTCTTCGTCTCCGGCCCCGTCACCTTCACCACCGAGCAGGATCATCAAAACATGATGAACCATCTCGGCATCCAGGCCCTGCGGCCCGGTCCCAGCGGAAATCCCAAAGCTCCCGACCACGCAAACTACGACGAGTCGAAGGCCAATCCCTGGCCCAATCTCCCCGATGCGCTCACGCTCAACTATGGACAAAAAGTCACCACCGCAAAAATGTGGTGGCAGCAACGCCGCCCGCAAATCGTTCACGATTTCGACGAGTATATCTACGGCGTTGTCCCCAACCATGTCCCCGCAGTCACCTGGTCCGTCGCCGCCAGCCCCGTCTGGACCCTTCTCGGCGCACCAGGCCTGAGCACGGATCACTTCGACTACCACACCGCCCCCATGCCTCCTGTCAACGACGGCTTGCTCGGCGGCAAACTGGCCTGGCGGCAGGATGACGGCGGTCACACCGACGCGCCCAACATGAAATATTTCATCCGCTGGGTCAACAAATTTGTCGGCTATCCAGACAACCACTAACGTCGGTCCTTGTCAGGACCAATGTCCGGGTAATTCAGGTGAAACAATTACAATCGCCAAATGCACGACGTCGTAGTGTATTCGCGCAAGGGATGTCACCTTTGCGACATAGTGAAGGAGACGCTGGCAGAAATCCAGGGCCATGCCGACTTCCAGTGGCGTGAGGTGGACATCGATGCCGAGCCCCAACTGCAGCGGGAGTACACCAATGAGGTGCCCGTTGTTTTCATCGATGGACGCAAGGCCTTTAAGTATCGGATGGATCGACGTCAGTTTCTGCGGGCTTTGGCCGGGAGATAGGCCGCAGCCCAATATCATCTGACTCGGAGCCCTTTCTATCAGTCTGCTGAAATCGCTCAATACAACGAGCGCGACACCCGCAATCAAAGCCGGTCTCGCGCTCGTTGTCCAAAGTCGCGACATCACATTTTCAAACAGCTTCTAGAAAGTAAACCTCGCACCGAACTGGAACTGACGCGGGGTGTTTACGGTGCTTGTGATGGTACCAAAAGTTGCCGCCACAGCGGGCTGCGTCTGTACGTCTGTGATAGATGGAACTTGTGGCATCCCTAGCTGCGCCTGATTGGTAAGGTTGTAGGACGAAATATCCAGGCGCAAAGTTCGGGCTGCGCCCATCGGGATGTACTTGTATAAAGAGATATCCAGATCCCGCGCGCCCATGGTGCGTACGTGATCGAGATAGGCCGGAGCTGTGCCAGGTACAAACGAACTCGCTGGCAAGGTAAAGCAGGCGTAGTTGAACCAGGTGGTTGCTGTATGCGGAGCGCCCTTGCTTGGATCGCAGGAAAGATTGGGGCGCTGATTGAAGTACGATACAGGTGCTCCCACAACAGGAGAGGCGATAGGAACACCCGTACTCAGGTAAAGGATGCCGTTTGCAGTCCAGCCACCGAGGAAGACATTCACCACGCGGTCCGGTTGAATGGCCCTTCCCGGACCCACGGGAAGATCGTAGGAAACCATGCCGGTGAATTGATACTTGACATCCTGCGGACTGACCGAGTGTTCGTACCTCAGGTCCTTATTGTCTTGCGCTGCGCCTCCGTGAAAACCGACGAAACCCAGCGGAGGATTGCCGTCATCCGTAATCAGCTTGGCCCAGGTAAAGCTGCTCAGGGCGGTGATATGAGAGGAAAGCCTCTTTTGCACCTTGGCCTGCAGGGAGCTATATTCCGAGTCGCCACCCGGATAACCATTCAGTAGCACGCCGTTGCCCGAGCCGTAGCTGCCGTTACCGAACTGCGGGAACTCCTGCAACGATACCCATAGGGGAACCGTTGCCGAGCCGTAATTCGCGTTGGTTGCCGGCTGCGTCGGCGCCCAGATGTTGGGGACATTCTGACATGCCGGGTTCGAAGGATCGACGCAGAGCGCTGCTCCGTATTTCCCAATGGTTTCCAGGCTGAGAGTGTTTTCGTCGAACGACGAAAAGGGCAGGAACAGGCCGCGGCTGCCGACATATCCCAGGTCAAGAACGACCTCGCGCGGGAACTGGTACTCGATGTTGAAGTTGAAGTTGTAGGTTGTGGGCGTGCGCTGGCTGCGCAGTACGGTATTCAGTGTCGTGCCCAGGTTCGTGGCCAGGCCGGATGGTGGTGCGCTGAAAGTCGGAACAACTCCATTGGGAAAGGGATTGCTGAGAGAATAAATTCCCGTGTCGCTGGGAGCAGGGCTGCCAGGTGCAGCTCCTGCGCAACCTGAAGTGCCGTTGTACACCGTATTTCCGTCATTGTTGTAGCAGGTAGCATCCCAGTTGGTGGTAGAAGAGAATCCATCGCTGTCCTGCAGTGCGCTCGCCGCCATCTCCGGGCTAGGACCGAAATAGATGCCAGCGCCGCCGCGCACAACCATGCGCGTAACCGGCTGCCAGGCAAACCCAAGACGCGGGCCAAAATCAGCCAGATTGGTGGCAAAGGGCGAACGGTTGTGGCCATTGACATAAATCTCAGCACCGGTGAACGGAACGCTGTCTGCTGTTCCTGAAATGGTGGGATTGAAGTACTCCAGGCGGTTGTGGCGCTCATTGCGTCCGCCAAAAACATCCCATCGCAGTCCGGCGGTGATGGTCAGGTTTTGCGTGGGACGATAGATGTCCTGGACAAAGGCCGCGTAATAGGGGCTCGACTCTGCGACGAACAGATCTTTCGTGAAGTTCACGCTCTCGCTTCCCGGCGGTGTACCCATGCCTACCAAAAAGGAGGCAAAGTCGCTCCCACCGGCGCCGCTGGCGACGGTCTGGTCAGTGGCACTGTTGTCAAAGTAGTAGGCCCCGGAAGGCGCAGGGGGTTGACCCACATTAAGAAAACGCTTCATGTACTCGAAACCGGTGCTGATCTCATGCTTGCCCTGTACCCGGGTCAAGCTGGCGCTGATGTCGCTGTTTTCGCTGGCGTAGATAAAGGTGTTGTAGTTCGCGGTGCCGCCCACGCCACCGCCTACATCATTGAAGATCACGTATGGCAGCGTCTTGTAATTCTCCTCTGCGGCCAGCGAGGCCGGGAACCCGAGAGTCGTGAGGTTGTCAAATTGGCTCTGTCGGGGATCGCCTCCCTGATTTTCATAATGGCGCGTGAAGGAATAGCGCAGTTGCAGTACAGTATTCGAGTTAAACGTGTAGTCGTCAGCCAGCAGAATATTACGGGCATTGGTAATGTTCTGGGCGTAGAACGGGTCCCACGCGTTGTTGAAGGCGTTGACCAGCGAACTGCTGAGACGGGCGAAGGAAAACCGTCCATAAATGTGCTGCTTTTCGCTCTGATCGAGGTCCAAGCGGATGTCGAACTTTTGCGCCGACGAGGGATCGACTCCTGGCATATAGAAGTTATTCACCGCGCCGTCTGTCGCCGAATCGCAAGTGGAAGGATTGGGCATGTTGCATTTGGGCATCTCTGCCAGAAACTTCAGTGCGATGGGATTGGGGTTGGGGATGATGTTGTTTGCGAAGGGTTGGCGTGTCCCGTCCGGGTTATCCGGAACCATGGGGTTGTAGATTGTGAAACTGTCGGCGGAGAAGTCTCCCGTGCGCTCGGCCGACGTTGGAACCGTGAAGGTATTTGATCCATCAAAAAGTGCCTGCTGGGTGGCCTCATAATCCGCGAAGAAGAACAGCTTGCGATGCAGAATCGGGCCGCCTATGGATCCGCCCTCCTGGTAACGATGGAACGACGGCGGCGTGTTTGCCGTTCCGCTGGAAAGCTGACTCTGCTTATTGAAGTATTCGTTCGAGGCCAGGATGTTGGGACGGAAAACTCCGAAAACATCGCCGTGGAAGCGATCTCCACCAGAATTGGTGACCAGGCTGATGACACCTGCTCCTCCACTCTGATAGGACGCCGGCGTGTTCTGTGTTTCGACGCGGAACTCTTGCACTGCATCCTCGGGAATCACCATGGCCGGAAGTATGGCGGCTGCGTTATTTTCCGCGACTCCAATCGGACTGCCATCCACCATGTAGTAAACGGAACCTATAATCGCGCCATTGATCGTGTATGAGGACACGTTGATTCCGGGGCGTCCGCTGGTGATACTGGCAATCGCCTGGGAACTGGAGGAGTTGGTCGCGCCGTTGGCTGGGGTGACACCAGGACTCAACTGCACCAGATCGTTGACATCGCGCGTCAGCAGAGGGACGCGGTCGATGGTCGCCGCCGAGATCAACTGACCCACGGTGGAATTGCTGGACTCGATCAGGCCCGCCGAGCCTCTCACCGTAACCACGTTGCTGACACTCCCGATATGCAGCGTCATGTTGACCGTCGTGGTCTGGTCCACGGTTACGGTCACATCATCGTGGACTGTGGTGACAAAACCTTTTTCAGCGGCGGTGACGCTGTATACGCCCGGGTTCAACGAGATGAAGGCATAGTTGCCGGAGGAGTTGCTGGTGGCGTGAATGGCAACTCCGCTCGCCTTGTTCAGCAGGGTGACCTTCGCACCTGGGATGATTGCGCCGGTCTGATCCGTAATCGAGCCATTGATTGCGCCTCTACCGGCTTGGCCATAGCCCGCGATACTGGAGAAAAGGAACACGAGAAGAATGCACTGGACAAGACGGGTGACCACGACCGAATTCAACCTTGTTTTCATGACCTTCACCTTGAGAAAAACTCAAAAATTGAAACGTTTGAATACTGGCTCAAAATGTAGGAAGAATCGATCGTCCTGTCAAGAAAAAATATTGCACCCCTGTTCTTAAAGGCTGGACTGCGCGCTCTTGCGAACTACCCACGTGGTCATGGCGCGCTGGTCTTGAACCACGGTGGTTTTCAGCGGGTCAGCCATCTCGCCCATCCGTTCGGTCAGCGAACCCAGCAGCGCCTCGTCCACCACATACCGCTCGGTACCATCCGGCAGATGGAATCGCCGTCCCTCGATGTGTCGCATCCGGTTCTCCATGCCAATCGACGAAGCCAGCCGGCAGAAGAACAGCCCGCCCGGTTTCAGCACCCGCCAGCATCCGCGCAGCATGGCCTCAAAGTGAGCATCGTCGCGCGCAAAGTGCAGCACCGCGCTGCTCAGCACTACATCCGCGCAGCCATCGCCGAACGACATCTGCTCCAACGGCTCTACGCGAAAGTTCGACGCCGCAAGCGATGGCGCCAGACCCTGCGCCATCCGTCGCACCCGCTCCACCTTATCGACGTCGGCGTCAACGGCAAAAACCTCATAACCCTCGCGCAGCAGGTACACAAGATTTCGTCCCGCACCACACCCGGCATCCAGAATCCGCATCCCCGGCGCAATGCGACCCTTCAGCAGCTGGTCGAAAAGATAAATATCGATCTGTCCAAATTGTTCCTGCAGCGTTGGCATCATAGGTCTCCTCACCACACCATCACCATCGCCACCGCCTTCGTGACGCGCCCCCTACCAACCCGCCTGCCCCATGCGCTGCAAAATAATCTCGCTATAGCGACCCATCCGCTGCGGCCGCCACTTTCGCGGAGCTGGCAAAATCGCCGCCAGCCGCGCCGCCTGGTCCCGCCCAAGATTCCGCGCGCGCTCCCCATAGTGATACCGGCACGCCGCCTCCGCCCCATACACGCCCGGCCCCCATTCCACCTCGTTTAAATACAGCTCCAGAATTCGCCGTTTTCCCAGCACCAGCTCCGCTACCGGAACCAGCGACGCCTCCGCCCCCTTGCGCACAATCGACCGCCCCGTCCCGAAAAACAAATTCTTCACCAGCTGCTGCGTAATCGTCGAAGCCCCGCGCACCCGCCCGCCTTGTAAATCCCCGGCCGCATCGATCTGCACCTGGTGCCAGTCGAATCCATGATGAAGATAAAACCGCGCATCCTCCGCCGACACCACCGCATGTTGCAGGTTTGGCGAAATCTCCCGCAGCGGAACAAACTCATACCGCTCCCGATACGGCTTGCCATGCACCCAGGCCTGCACCCGCCGCTCCACCCGCACCATCGTCGTCGGCGGATTGATCCATTTCGCCGCCACCAGCATCATCGCCGCCAGCAGCCACAGCCCCGCGATCCCCAGCCCAACCCATCGCAACCAAGTCCGCCACCGCGCCTTCCCAACCCGCGCCTTCAAGGGAGTAGATGTCTTCGTAGCCACATCCAAATCATAGCCCGCGACGTATAGCGGAGATAAGAATCTGGGTGCCCCATGTCTCGCCTCCGAGATGCGGGATGCAATGCGTGCGAACCCTCGTCGCGACTCGCGTCCGACCGCAAAAGCATTGTCATCTCCGTAGAAGATTTGTCATCCTGGAAAAAGAATTGTCATCCCGACCGAAGCGCGCCTATTGCGCGCGTAGTGGAGGGACCTGCTGTTCCGCCCAAATAAAATCCTGGGTGCCCCATGTCTCGTCCGCCGCGGCGGAGCCTGCTGGAAGTGATCCGGCCAAGTCCGGACTCGCAACGTATGTGACGACACATGTTCTCGTTCACTTACGTCGGGGGCGAGTCAATAACTGCAGAAGGTTCGTCCGCAAGATTCGGCAGCTCTTCTGCTGGACTGCTCTCATTGCCAGATTCACTAGTGAGGTCCCGGGAACCTTCTGAAAGAGCTGAAATTGCTTTCTGCGGATCAATTCCATCGTCAACAGTTTTAGTGGGAACAAACTCGTCCAAGTTAGGAATCTTGATCCCTGCACCGGCAAGGATCTCGATTAGATCCGGCCTCTCTCTCAGCATACGAGCGGCATCAGGCTCATCTCGAAAGAGGCGGCTGAGATCGGGCTGCATTCTGAAGAAGAAGATGCAATTCACATATGGCGCTGCCTCCGGATGATCGCGCATGACTTGGACAAGCTTGTGGAGAGGATAAACAGGTCCGTAGAGGATCTTCCTAGCGATGCGCAGCCGCCCATACAGATTGGATGTCTGTTTGACAAAACGATCCTGAAGGACAGGGAACAACGAAGCAACTGGACCTGCATAAAGTACGAAGATCATCCAAGCCGTGATAGATGTCGACGCCTTGATCCAATCGGGAAACTTCAGCAAGCTCGGTTCGGGTATCCCGGGAATCACCCGCGCTGAGCTTGCCAGGAGTGCAGGAACCATGCCAATAACACCTGGCAGGGAGAAGTAGCGAATTACTAGAGCCCAAAAGAGAATAGCTAGGCCGCCAAGTACGCAAAGGTTGGACATGTACTTGATCAGAACAAAAAGGGCCGCACGGTTTCGAGCAGGTCTTCCATATAGCCAGCGTGAGAGGAATCTCAACACTCGGTATGAGATGTGCCATGTGCGCACAGAAGAAATAGTGGTGACGTCCAGCGTCTTCTTCTCTGCGAGACTCGTTAGTCCCTTCCTGAATTGAGCGAGTACTGACTCGATATACCTGTCAATCGGCCCCCTACGAGAGGGGACATCCGGTGCTGTATATGCGAGGGCCTGATAAACGCGAGCCGCAAATAACATTCCGACAAGAGCGATTGCAGCGATCAAGGGCGCTCGTAACGAAGAATCGCCATAAAGGACGAACCAAATGATGAGACAAGAGACCAAAAAGTAGGTCCCGATCGACCGACCCGGCAAAGTCCCAAAGCGCTGGGCTTTCTCCAGTTCTTGGTCGTATGTGGCTTGTAAGGCACCTCCATACCGATAGAAGACGAAAAGTACCAGAGGCCAAAAGACCACGTAAAAAGCCAGACCGATGACCTGAAGCCACGAGAAACCCGTGATAAAGAGAACCCAGAGCAACTTAAGCAAAAAAGGAACTAATGGAACGTGTCCGGGAGCAAATCCGAGATCCTTGAGGATATCCAGAAACCGCGAGAACAGCCGGGCATCGAATGTTCTGAGGAATCGCTCTCCACCGAACAGGCGGATAGGCAACCGCGCCCAAAGCCAGAATCCGGTCAGCCTCCACGCAAATCGTTTGAGAATCGATCTCGCCCGCCAAATACGAACGGCCCAGTGTTTTCTGCGCAATTTGTTGAGGCTCCAGGCACCAGATCATCAGGGGACTGCAAATGCAATCCTCGGAGATACCGATAGTATGGCATGGCCGGGTGCCCCATCCTAGCGAAGCTAGGGTGGGATAGAACGATGCAGACATCGCAGACGCGCGCAACAGGTTCCGATTCGTAGACCGGCAGCTAGGCGACTGTCAATCCTCAAGGAATTTCAATCTTGAACGCAGTTGCACCAAGTGCTACAGTAATTGTATGGCGAATCGGGACGCGAAACCAGAGCGGGTTTTCAAAACCGCATGGTTTGCCAAAGCCGCCAGAAAGACGCACATCTCGGACAGCGAACTGTGCGCAGCAATCCGGCAAGTGATGCTCGGCCAAGCCGACGATCTGGGCGGCGGAGTATTCAAAAAACGCTTGAGCAGGAATTTGTATCGCTCCATCATTGTCGCCAAGCGTGGCCGATATTGGATCTATGCCTACCTGTTTGCCAAGCAGGATCGAGCCAACATCGACGACGACGAGCTGGCCGCTTTCCGGCAGTTGGCGGTTCTGTATGCGCGGAAAACGGCCGCCGACATCGCCAAAGAAATGCAATGCAAAGAACTGGTGGAGATTTGCCATGAAGAAGAATCGTAAATACAAATCGGACGCGTTTGAGGCGATTCACAGCACCGTCGCCGGAATGGTTCGCGCCGGAACCATCGACAAGACCACCATGCGCAGCTTTGACGAGTCCTGTCTCACCGCCCCGCCCTCGATCAAGCCGCATCAGATCAAGGCACTCCGCGAGAGTCTCCGCGTCAGCCAACCGGTCTTCGCCCGCTACCTGAATACCAGCGAATCCACGGTGGAGAAATGGGAGACGGGGGCCAAGAAGCCCAGCGGCATGGCACTCAAGCTGCTGGCTGTCGTGCAGAAATATGGATTGAAGATGCTCGCCTGAACTGGCCGAAAAAGATCGCTGACTGTCCCATCCTAGCCGGATCGCCGCGACAACTTGCGGCGACCGCCCAGGGTGGGAATTCTCACTCTGTTTATTTCGTGACCGCGCCCTGGCTGGCAACGGCGGAAATCATCTGCTCCACCTTCGCCGGATCGCCGAGATAGTAATGCTTGATCGGCTTCAACCGCTCATCCAGTTCATACACCAGCGGAATTCCAGTGGGAATATTCAACCCCGCAATATCCTTGTCAGAGATTCCGTCCAGATACTTCACCAGCGCCCGCAAACTGTTGCCATGCGCCGTAATCAACACCTGGTTCCCTGCCTGCACGCGCGGCGCAATCACCTCATGCCAGCACGGCAGCACCCGCGCCACCGTGTCCTTCAGGCATTCCGTCAGCGGCAGTTGGTTCTTGCTCAAATTCTTGTATCGCGGATCGAAGCCCGGATAGCGCGGATCTTTCTCCTCCAGCGGTGGAGGAGGAACATCGTAGCTCCGCCGCCACAACTTCATCTGCGCCTCGCCGTATTTCTCCGCCGTCTCCGCCTTGTTCAATCCCTGCAGCGCTCCATAGTGGCGCTCGTTCAAGCGCCAGTCATTCACCACCGGCACCCACATGCGGTCCATCTCATCCAGCACCATCCACAGCGTACGAATCGCCCGCTGCAATACGGAGGTGTACGTGATATCGAACGCGAAGCCTTCATTCGCCAGCAGACGGCCCGCGTCCCGAGCCTCCTGCCTTCCCTGTTCCGACAGATCCACGTCCGTCCATCCGGTAAACAGGTTCTCTTTATTCCAAACGCTCTCTCCATGCCGCAGCAGTACAAGTTTGCTCATCATCCTTTTCCTTTTGTTTTGCTCGCCCTTGGCGAGGGGGGGGTGGTTTTGCCGTATCGCGGTCTCCGCTGTCCGCACTTCGAACTGGAGCCGTGCTCGTTCCCAACCAGAAATCTCTCTTCGGTTCGCTGCTCTTATCCTAATCGAACCACGGGTACGCCATCGCGCAGGTGACTTAGGTCACTTCTCCGTCCAAGTTATCCACATTTCGTCTCCCCTGACCTCTTGAAATTATAGTTGCCTGAGCAACTATAATTGGCCAAACTGGTTGCTCGGGCAACTAAATGTATTGAGTCTCTTCTAGAGCAAACATTCCGCCGAAAAACTCTCTCCAACGCAGCGCGAAAAAACTTTTTCGTGCCGCTCCGCATCTTCCAAATCTATGGAACAATCACCGCCGCGCCATCGATGGCATCGTGCCGCAAAGCATCCATCGCGTCGTTGATGTCATCCAGAGAAAATGCCGTAGCCTTCGTTTTTATGCCAATTTGCCCGCAAATCTGCAAAAACTCGCGCGCATCGCCCCGCGTCATATTGGCCACGCTGCGAATCTGCCGCTCGCCCCACAGCAACTTGTCATAGTCGAACTCAGGAATTTTATCCAGATGAATTGCATTGATCGCCACCACTCCGCCCTTGCGCAAACTTGAAAGTGCCGCCACAACAACTTTCCCGCTCGGCGCAAATGTCACCGCGCGATCCAACTTGACCGGCGGCATTTCATCTTCCGAGCCCACCCAGCAAGCCCCTAAAGAATCAGCAAGTTGCCGGTGAGATGCGCCGCGCGTCGACACATATACATCGCAATTCCACGCGCGCAGAACTGCAATCGCAAGATGCGCCGAAGCTCCAAATCCGAATAATCCGACGCGTTCTCCACGCTCCACGCCCGCCACTCTCAAACTTCGAAAGCCGATAATACCCGCGCACAGCAAGGGTGCAACGTGCATATCATCCAGCGCCTCCGGCAGCTTATAAACAAAATCCGCGCGAGCCACCGCATACTCCGCATAGCCCCCATTCACGCTATATCCCGTGAATGTCGGCTCGTCGCACAAATTTTCAAATCGGTTGCGACAGTACCAGCACGTTCCATCCACGCCGCCCATCCAGGACACGCCCACGCGAGTTCCCGCAGGCAACTCCGGGGTCGCGCCGTCGACAATTTCGCCAACAATTTGATGCCCCGGAATCAGCTTGTCGCGCCGCGGCGAAAGCTCTCGATCGAGGATGTGCAGATCCGTACGACACACCCCGCATGCACGCACCCGCAGCAGCACTTGCCCCGCTTTTGCCTGCGGCTTCGGCACCTCCTCGACACGCAAGGCGTCAGTAGCAGATGAATCGTCGGAATGGAAGACTGCGGCTTTCATTTGTCATCCTCTTTTAGGAGATACGGCAAGCTTCGTGAGGCGCCTGCGCGACTTCCAACTTATCTGGAACGCCGAAAATATTCGCATAAATGTCATGTGCACTGCCATTAAAATGGCACCAGACGTGGGTCGTGCAGTTCGCTCGACGCGTCGCTTGCGCAGTTTCGACACGGAATCGGAGGTGCTTCATGTCATCCTCGTCAGCTTGCCGCGTGCATTCATATTGTCGCGCGGAACAGGGGGCATTTCACAATCTACCGCCCGAGGCTATCTCTGACTTGGATGCCATCAGCGTGCGCGTCGAATATCGCGATGGAGCAATGCTGATGCGACAAGGTGATCCGCCGCGCTTCGTCAGAATTCTATGTGATGGTCGTGTGAAAATCTCCACCGCTTCGCAGGATGGAAAAAGCCTGCTGCTGAAGATCGCCATCCCGGGTGCAATTCTGGGACTGGTTTCTGCGGTACGGGAGACCCAATACGAAGTTACAGCAGAAGCCTATGGATCGTGCACTGTGAAGGAAATCGACCATCGCGATTTCCTGAAGTTTCTCTTCCGTCATCGCAATGCAAGCTGGCAGGTGATTCAGATGCTCGCCAATATAAATCACGAAATGCTGGTGAATGCCCGTCGCGTCGCCCTTTCCGGTACCGTCGCCGGTAACATTGCCAAGCTCTTGCTGGATTGGGGCACAACTGTGACTGACATCGATGGGAAGAAGCGTTTCAATCTGGCGCTGACACACCAGGAGATTGCAGAGATGGTTGGCACCACGCGCGAGACTGTCACGCGCACCTTGGCCAGTTTTCGTCAGCATGGATGGATTCGCATCCACGGCGCGTCGGTAGAAATTTTGCAGCAGGAGCAGATGAAGGGTATCTCCATCTAAGCTGCGTCCCTGCCATTGCGGCTGAAGCGGGCGACGCACTTATGAATTGGGTTCAGCTGTATTTTCACTGTTGACTGACAATTCCGGAGTCGGTGCTGGTCTTCGAATAGTTTCAAAGCAAGCGTCCGCTCCCTGCACGCCGACGGAAATGTACCCCAAGACAACTCGCCGTCGCGCGTAAATGTGCGCCGATCGCCTCCCTTTTCTCGACCTCCGAAAATCGAAGTCCATAGCTCCGAGAACCGAATATCTGCTGGGGCTTGCGCGATGCGAACTTTCGCCTGTCCGACCGCACGTTTCGCATGCGATGCATCATCGGTGATTTCCATCACCGCCAAGACAAGCGACTCATTCTAACTTCGATTGACGTAGAAACAATTTTATGGGTTTGCGCAAAGTAGAAGAACTGGCAGAAGCAGTGTTTTATGGATTCGGCATCGATTGTCATATTCAGTAAAGATTCTTTGAACCATGAACGTGGAGGCTCTATGAGACGTTTGTTCCTATGTGTCGCGTTGGTAATCGCACTTCCCGGACTTTGGAATACCGGGCGGGCGAACGCCGCGAGTAAACCGGGCCAACAAGCCAGCGCACCCCAAACTCCCCCATCGGCCACGGCAGGAGCGCCTGGCTATGTGGGCTCCGATACCTGTATCACTTGTCACGCAGAGATCGGCAAGAACTTTGCCAACAATCCGCATTCGAAGCTTGCCATGATGCATAACGGCAAGGGGATTACCTGCGAGAGCTGCCACGGACCGGGTCAGGCGCACGTGGAGGGCGGCGGAGACATTACTAAGATCTTTCTGCCCAGTAAGGCCTCCGCAAAAGAGACGGACACCACCTGCCTGGGTTGTCACGCGGGAATACACCCGAATTTTGAGCGCTCGCCCCATGCAAAGGCCGGACTGAGTTGCATCAGCTGCCATAGCGTTCACGCGCCGCAAAGCGAACAAGCCCTGCTGAAACTGCCGCAGCCAACGCTCTGCATGAGCTGCCACACCGATGTGAAGGGGGCATTTGACATGCCATTCCACCACCCGGTGAACGAGGGTGGAATCAAATGCACGGATTGTCACGATGTCCACGGAACTTTCCAAAGCAGCAATTTGAGAATCACGGCCGATCAGAACATGATCTGCACGAAATGCCATATGGATGTGCGTGGGCCGTTCGTATATGAGCACGCTGTGGTCAAAGGAGAAGGCTGCATGGCATGCCACACCCCGCACGGTTCGCAAAACGCGCGGCTGTTGAACATGCCGAGCATCAATACGCTGTGCAACCAGTGCCATAGCAATGTTAGTGCCGATAACATTCACGGAATGGGCAACGGATCGCAAGAACTTACGCCCTGCACCAGTTGCCACACCATGATTCATGGCTCCAACATCAACGCTGCTTTCATTCGGTAATGAGGCAAACTTCGCGGTTTTTTGGACGCATTGACGTTCTTTACAAAGTGAGGATTGAAATGAAGAAAACAGAAGGGCTGTTCAAGCGGTACTATCCAAAGCTCTCTTCCGCAATGCCCCTGCATATCGCCGAGAGCGTTGGAATCGCAATCTTGCTGATCGCTACAGGGACCTCTGTGGGCCAGGTTGCAATGCCGGATACACCGGCAGTTGCCCCAAATGGATACATACTTCACGGGTCCATCAATCTGGGTGGCAACATGACCAGCCTTACCGGCAGTGGGGCCATGTATGACACACTGGTGAATGTCCAGTCAGGCCCGCGCGTGCTTGGCAGTTCTTTTCAGATGCAGGCGTTGCCGACGACAAAGCATACCCTTGTCGACTCCCTAACGGCTTTCAGCAGCGGCTGGGGCGGAAACCCATACGATCTAGCCACGATGGACTTCTCCAAAGGCAAAATCTATCAGTTCTCAGGACGGTTCCGTCGCGACCGGCAGTACTTCGACTACGATCTGCTGGGCAACCCCAATATTCCATCGGGACAGTCGATTCCGATCGGCCCAACCAATGCGCCCACGGGCTCGCTTGCGTGGCCGCAGGTGAAGCAGTCGCCGTTCCTCTACAACACGGTGCGCAGAATGACGGACACGAGTCTCACAATCTTTCCCATCTCCAAGGTCACGTACCGCTTCGCATACTCGCAAAATGTATTCCAGGGCCCGAGCCTGAGCCCAGGCGCATCAAGCCCCTTCTTTGCAGCCTCGATCGGCACCAATACCCAACTGCTCGAGCAGTACCAGCGCAACAGCACCGACGATTTCATCGGAGGGATCGACTGGAAACCCGTGCCGAGGACCACGCTAACCTTTGAAGAAGAGGTCGATCATTATAAGAACGGCTCCTACTTTACTCTGGCCCCGAGCGACTTCATCGTACAGGAGGCGAACGGAACACCGGTGTCTCCGGGCGGCTGGGACAGCCTTTCGCCATACGGCCTCGGTAGCTGCAACACAGGAAGCATGGGCGTCGCACCCTACACAATTCTGTCGCCGGCGCAAACCCCGGGCGGACTGCCGATTATCAATCCGGCGTGCGCTGTTGCCATCAGCTACCTGCGCAGCCAGCCAACACGCATTCTGTATCCGACGGAGATTTTCCGGTTCCAAAGCTCCAGCATCCCGAATGTCGCGATGAACGGCGATGTTCGATACACCGAAGCCAACATGAACCTTCCCAAATACTATGAGAACTTCCAGGGCCTGTCCGGGGCGGTTCGTTCCATCACGTATACCGGCAACGCGAACGCCAAGCGGAAGGTCATCGCCGTCGATTACGGCATTAATTGGAATGCGACGAAAACGATCAGTGTTGCCGATCAGATCGTCTTCTCCAATGTTCAGCAACCCGGTGTCGCGAATATCTCCAAAGGGTCCACGCTGGTTACACCCCCAAATCCGAACGAGACCCTCAACTACCTGGGTCCGCTGACTCCTGGAAATCCAGTCACGGTTGAGGGCAACCCCAACGGCACGCCTCAGCCAGGTTTTTTTGGACAGAAGTTCGTGACCAACAATCTGATGGCAACGTGGGATGGCTGGTCCCGCGCGACCTTCTCGGTGACCTATCGCTACCAAACCCACATCATCGCGGAAGGCATTCCTCATAGCGCTCCGCTGGCCCCGGGCGCGACCAACAACGGAACGGTCACCATTCACGAGAACGGGGGAATCTTTAACGTCGCCCTGCGTCACACGGAACATTGGGATCTCAATGGCAGCTTGGGACTGTTCTATAACGACAATGCATTCACTCCGATGACTCCGCGGCAAATGCAGCGGTATAGAGTGCATACGATTATTAGGCCAAAGTCCTGGGCGACGATTTCGGGCGCCTTTAACGACGTGGAGCGGCATAACAACACCCACAACACCGGCACGCCCTCTCCGGACGGACCGCTGGATCATGTCGATCACAGCCGGGTCGTGAGCGTGGGTGCAGTGATGTCGCCGAATGCACACTACGGATTCGACTTCAACTACTCCTACGGCGATGTGTATACGTCTACAAATATCTGCTACCTAGCCGGCTCCAGTCCTACCCAGCCCGGGGCGGCAACGCCAAGCGGTACGGCCTGCCCGGACGGGACCGTTCGTGGAGCCCAGTACTACATGTTCGGGCCGGTCAAGGATTTCATGGATGCTCCCACGCAGTATGGATCGGTGGCTCTCCATCTGTCCCCGACCAACCGGGTTCAATCCAACATTGGATATACGGTCAGCTCCGTGAGCGGTAGCCGATTCTTCAACGATGCCCGAGATGTGAACGGCTCGCTGGTTTCGACATACCAGTCTCCCTTCGTAAATCTTGCATGGACGGTTCGTAAGGCATGGATTGTGAGGGCAGAATACAACTACTACGGCTATGGCGAGGGCGGACCTTCCGGTGCAGCTCTATGCAGCACTTCCAATCCCACGCCAACGTCTCCGGTGACCCCGGTTCCCTGCAACTCCCCCACACTGGCGGGACTTCAGACTGGTCTCACTATATCGCCTGCTGGCGAAACCTCACCTCGGAACTTTCATGCGAATAACGTGACCATGGGTCTGCATTATGAGTTCTGACCTGCTTCACGAATGTTGCCCACAGTGTAGTTGGAGAGGAGATTGAATGATGAAACATCGAATGACAATCGCAATCCTTAGCGTGGTGGCATGTTCTGCGATGACACTGTTCGCACAAGGCCCTGGAGCCGACACCTACAAGGCGAAATGCGCTATGTGTCATGCTGCGGATGGCAGCGGCAACACCCCTGCCGGCAAAGCAACAAAGACGCCTTCCTTCCGTTCGCCGGAGGTCATGAAAAGGACGACGGCGGAGCTGGTCGAGGCGACCAAGAACGGCAAGGGCAAAATGCCTGCATATTCCAACAAATTGACTGGGGCGCAGATCACATCTGTCGTCGCCTACATTCAAACCTTGCAGAAGAAGTAGTAGCGGGGACAATTTGCCGCGTAGTGCAAGGGCAAGTTCACGAGGGCTTGCGATGGCAACTGAGCCCTCGGTTGCAAGCAATAACCGATCTATCGGCAATAGCCTATGGGGAAGAGCGATGCGAGACATAACTCTTCCCCTAACTTTTTCTACATAGACATTTTTCTAGTTCGCAGGCGCGATCGTCGGCTCTGGCTGCAATTCGAACAGCAACAGCGATCGGGCGGTCACATCGTAGGACTCGCCCGTCTTGAATGTTTCCTTCTCGATGGATTCCGTCTCGGCGCCCTCCAGATTGGTATCGATTACAAGCTTCCACGTATCGCCGCCGGGACACTCCGGCAGGGTGAACTTGACCAGGTCGAAATGGCCGTTGATAACCATCAGCAGCGTTACTTCATGGCCGCGCTGATGAATTCCACTGGTCTGGGCGCGGCCGTCCATCAGCATCCCGAAACAGCGCATCCCAGTGTCGCCCCAGTTGGAATCTTCCATTTCATGCCCGTTGGCGTTGATCCATGTGACGTCTTTTACACCCAGCTCCTCGTTATATTTCCCCGTCAGGAATAAATCCCGCCGAAGGATTGGATAGCGATGGCGCAATGATGTCAGCTTCCGGACAAATTGAACCTGCGCCTCGTTTTTTTTCAACAGCGTCCAGTCCACCCAGCTGATGTCATTGTCCTGGCAATAGGCATTGTTGTTGCCCTGCTGCGTCCGCGCGAATTCATCGCCGGCGACCATCATGGGTGTTCCCTGCGAGAGCAACAGCGTTGCCAACATATTTCGCATTTGGCGACGTCTCAGCCGGTTGACCTCCGGGTCGTCGGTGGGACCTTCCACGCCGCAATTCCAAGAGATGGTATTGGAATTTCCATCGTGATTTGCCTCGCCGTTAGCTTCATTGTGTTTTTCGTTATAGGAAACCAGGTCATTCAGCGTAAAACCGTCATGAGCGGTAATGAAATTGATACTTGCCCATGGTCTGCGACCCTGTTGATTGAAGATGTCGCCAGAGGCGCACAAACGTTGCGTTAACGCCGCGGCCGGTCGATCCCCCTTCCAAAAACCGCGGACGTCATCGCGAAACTTATCATTCCACTCCGCCCAGCCCGGTGGAAATTCTCCAACCTGGTAGCCGCCTGGACCGCAGTCCCATGGCTCCGCAATCAACTTGACCGTATTCAGCACCGGATCCTGACTGCACGCCTTGAGAAAGCCGCTTTGATTATCGAAGCCGTTGGGTTCCCGCGCCAGGATGGTTCCAAGATCGAAGCGAAATCCATCCACTTGTACCTCTTCGACCCAGTAACGCAGGCTATCGGTGACCATCTGAATGACACGTGGATGACTCAGATTCACGGTGTTTCCCGCGCCAGTGTCGTTGATGTAATAGCGCGGATTGTCTGGAATCAGCCGATAATAGCTGGCGTTATCGATGCCTTTGAACGAGAGCGTTGGCCCGCGCTCGTTGCCTTCCGCCGTGTGATTGTAGACCACGTCTAGAATCACTTCCATCCCTGCCTGATGGACGTGCGCGACCATTTCCTTCAGTTCTCTCAGTGTCTGCGCGGGGTGGTACGCATAGCGCGGGTCCGGAGCAAAATAGCCGATGCTGTTGTATCCCCAGTAATTGGTCAGCCCCTGATCCAACAGATGACTATCGTTGATGAAGGCGTGAATCGGCAGCAACTCGATGGACGTCACGCCCAGGGACTTGATGTGCTCCAGCACCGCTCGCTGTGCCAGTCCGCAATAGGTTCCGCGGAGATATTCCGGCACCGCGGGGTGCTTTTTGGTATAGCCGCGAACATGCAACTCATAAAGGATGGTCTCGTTGAAGGAGACGGCCAGTTGCCTTTGACTTCCTCTTCTCGCCCGTCCGGGAGTTCCGCCCCAATCGAAATCCGGATCGACCACGACGCACTTCGGCATAAATGGGGCACTGTCGCGCTCGTCAAATGTCAGATCGTCCGTTGACTCCAACTTGTACCCAAAGACAGCCGGGTCCCATTTCAGTTCTCCGATATAAGCCACTGCATAAGGGTCGAGCAATAATTTGTTTGGATTGAATCGATGGCCTTTTTCCGGCTGATATGGCCCGTATACGCGATACCCATAGACGGTCCCCGGACCCACCTCCGGCAAAAAGCCATGCCAAATCTGATTGGTGCACTCCGGCAACTCGATGCGCTGGCGTTCCTGTTCGCCTTTGTCGTCAAAAATGCATACTTCTACCTTGGTCGCGTGGGCAGAGAAGATGGCGAAGTTCGTTCCCTTGCCGTCCCAGAAAGCGCCGCGTGGATACGGCAGACCCTCGCAAATCGTGATTGTCGCTGTTTCGTTCATCCAGTCGTACATTCCTTTCTAAAGATGGTCCACTCTAAACTCGAGGCCTATAGCGGATCAGCAAAACCAGTCCCATTAGATGCACTATCAACAGCGGACAGATTTCTCCTCCGCATTTCGAAAAGTGCTTTGAAGGGTATCGTCGTCGTTGCGCCAGACGCCGCTAAGTTACACAACAAAGAGAAAAGACCCGGAAGCCCATACGAAGATCGTTGGCGCTTCCAGGCCCGATAGTGGAACGAAACGCTGTAATTGGCGACGCTATATCTGTTTCACTCGACCGCGCGTGACGAGCCGCAGCAAAAGGGTCAACAGCACGGCTCCGCCGACCGCAACAACGATGGTGTAGACGAAGCCACCACTGCCGGCATGACCGAGCGATCGCATGATAAAGCCGCCGATGATGGCGCCAATAATGCCAATCACCATGTCCATAAATACGCCATATCCCTCGCCGCTCATGATCTTGCCTGTGATCCAGCCCGCGATGATCCCAACAATGATCCACCAGATTATGAACATATCGATTCCCCGTTCGAACGAACTTTTGCAGACGGCTGCGACGTAGGCCTGCAATGTAGGGATAAATCTAGCAGAACAGGTGACTTCTGGCCGCATTAATTCCGCGCTGATACTCGCCGGCAGCAACCGGAAACCTTCGCCGATCATCGCGGATGGCTTGCAGTGGTGACACGCAACCGAGTCATTGACCGCATCCGCGGCAGTCGAAGATTTGAAAATGTCGACGATTTACAGTTGGCCAATTCCATCGGCACGGGGACCGAAGCGAATCGCAAACCAATGCGGAAAGAGCCCTTCTTCGGCTGCGCGATCAGTGTGAATATCTAACATTAGACTGCGTTCTGTGCCGCTCGACGTTTCCAATGCGACCAGATGAACCAGGCTGCGCCGGCAACCAACAACAGTAAGACAGCCGCGTCCGACTCGTGCAGAATATGCTTCAATCGCGGGTCGGTGTTCCACGCATTGCCAAGTTTCATTCCTGCATAGGCAAGAGCAAAACACCAGGGCCACGAACCGACGAAGGTATAGATGTGGAACTTCAACTGCGGCATGCGGGCAATTCCGGCAGGCAGCGCGATGAAGGTGCGCACCACCGGCAGCAGGCGCGCCAGCAGCACAGTGATAGGACCGAAGCGCAAGAAAAATCTCGTGGTGCGGTCGAGATCACGCCGGTCCAGCAGGATGTAAGAGCCATATTTCTCCACCAACGGGCGGCCACCGTAGGCTCCAATCCAGTACGCAACCGCCGAGCCTAGATTGCAGCCGATCGCGCCCGCCGTCGCCACCCAAAATAAGCTGAAGCGGCCCGCGTAGACCAGGTAGCCTGCGAACGGCATGATAATTTCCGACGGCAGCGGAATACAGGCCGACTCAATGGCCATCAACAGGGCAACCCCCGGATAGCCGATGTGGGAAATGATGGCGGTGATCCATGGAACAAGGAAGGTGAGAATTTTTTCTGTCATCGTGCGTTTGGATGCGGTCTGTCAGCAGTATAGCGGTCGATGCCTGAATCTTTAGAGAATGTGACGGCGAACACAATCGGAGGCGATTTTGCTAGCATGATGGATAGTAACCAGGAGGAATCGATGACCGACGCTGTTACCACTGAAATCGCGACCGAGACGGCACATGCCGCTGTTGCCCAGACCGCTCCCGCGAAAGAAGCCCCCAAAGAGAAAGAACTGAAGCGGCAGATTGTCTCCTTCCAATTTTTTAAGGTGATGCCGGAATGGCGTCGCCTGCCCGCCGAGGAGCGCGTCGCGCACAAGAGCGCCGTGGCTGCCGTGCTGGAGCGCTGGAATCAGGCAGATCGCATGTTGACGCTGACGTATTCCACAGTGGGAACGCGCAGTGAATGCGACATGATGTTGTGGCGTATTTGTACGACCGTCGACGACCTGAATTTGATGACCGCTGAACTGATGGCGACGCCGATGGGCGGCTATCTTGAAATCGCAATCAGCTATCTGGCGATGACCAAACGTTCGCAATACCTGATCGGCCACGAGCATGAAGGACAGGCGGATTCGCGCGGCGTTTTGCGGCCAGGACGCCAGAAATATATCTTCGTCTATCCCTTCTGGAAGACGCGTGCCTGGTATCTGCTGCCCAAGGATGAGCGCCAACGCCTGATGACGGAACACATTCGTGTCGGGCACCTGTACCCACGCGTGAAGCTGAACACGACGTATTCCTTCGGCCTCGACGATCAGGAATTTGTGGTGGCCTTCGAGACCAATTATCCAGAAGATTTTCTTGACCTGGTCGAGCAACTGCGGGGCACGGAAATCAGCGCTTATACGTTGAAGGATTATCCCATCTTCACCTGCGTTCGCATGACCGCGCAGGAGATGCTGGATCGGGCTGGATAAAGCAGTGGCCGCCGCACATCTGCAGAAAAAGAAAGCTACGAAGAAGACCGCGCGCGCGAAGGCAGCGCCGAAGAAATCCACGGGCGATCCAACAAATCCGCAGCGTGTGGAAACCATCCTGCAACGACTCGCAGAACATTATCCCAATGCTGTTTGTGCGCTGCACCACCGCAACGCGTGGGAACTGCTGGTAGCGACGATTCTCTCCGCGCAATGCACGGATGTTCGCGTGAACATAGTGACGCCGGCTCTGTTCCAGCGCTTCCCTACTCCGCAGGCAATGGCGAAAGCCTCGCAGGCTGAGGTAGAAGAGATGATCCGCACCACGGGGTTTTTCCGCAATAAGGCAAAGAGCGTCATCGGCGCAGCCCAGAAGGTTGTCACAGAATTCGGCGGCAAAATTCCGCAGACGATGGACGAGTTGTTGACGATCCCCGGCGTGGCACGCAAGACGGCGAATGTTGTTTCCGGATCGTGGTACAAAATCCCGTTGGGAGTGGTGGTCGATACCCACGTGATGCGCATCTCGCAGCGGCTGGAATTGACGAAATCGACAACGCCGGAAAAGATCGAGCAGGACTTGATGCAGCTGATTCCGCGGCCAGCCTGGATCGACTTTTCCCATCGGTTGATTCACTTTGGGCGGGAGATTTGCATCGCGCGCAAACCTCGCTGCGCCGACTGCTTTCTGGAAGACCTCTGCAACTCCAAAGACAAGACCTGGAGCACGCACTAGCGATTTGTGGGTGACGCGAGCGACTTCGACCAGCGGCAGAGAGCTTCGACTACACCGGGGATGGTGTATTCCATTGCCTCAACGGCAGGCTCGATGCCGTGATTTCTTAAGGTTTGACTCGTGACGGGACCTATGGAGGCCGCTGCCATACTAGGCGGCCAGGCGGGTACATTCGCTTCGCGCAGAAGGCGAAAAAAATTTGTCACCGTGGAGGAGCTGGTGAACGTGACAATATCGGAGATCCGACTGGGAGCGGCAAAAAGAAGCCGCAAATCATCCGCGGAAGTCGCAGGAACCACGGTCTGGTAGGCATCCACCACATCCACGTGGGCGCCCGCGTTTCGAAGTTCCTCCGGAAGCACGTCGCGCGCCACCTTGGCGCGGACCAACAAAACATTCTTGCCGCTGACCTGGTCTCGCAGCGATTCCACCAGCGACTCTGCAATGGCTTGCTTCGGCACTTCATCAACGTGTAAACCTAGTCTCCCAAGAGCGCGCGCGGTGGCTGGACCGATCGCCGCAATTTTTAAAGCATCGAGCACGGCGAGCGGCAGCCTCAAAGCGGCAATTCGTTCGGCCAAAACTTCCGCGCCGTTGGCGCTGGTCACGACCATCCACTGATAGCTTTTGGCGTTCCACAGAGCCGCATCCAGCGCGTCGTAGGAATCGGGCGGAACAATTTCAATGGCGGGGATCGCGACGACGGTGGCGCCTTTCTCTTCTAGCGCTTTTGCCAGCGATTGCGCCTGATGCCTGGCGCGGGTGATGAGAATTTTCCGTCCGGCGAGCGGTTTCATCTGACTGCATTTCCCGCCGGAGGTGCGGATTCAGCAGCCGCGAGAAATTCCGCTGCGCCGCGCGCTAACAATCGATTTGCCATGGCCCACCCCGCGTCTTCAGCCGACTGGTTTTCTTGATGCAATTCCATCTGTTCGCGCAACATTTGCGATCCGTCTGGACGAGCCACCACGCCCATCACGGTCCAGCCATTGTTTGCGGGCTCGCAATGCACGCCCACCGGAAGATGACAGCCGCCGCCTAAGGTGGCCAGCACAGCACGCTCGACAAGCACTGCAAAATGTGTTCCGGCATTATCCAGAGCGGAAACAGCAGCAAGTGTCGCGCGATCGTTTGTCCGGCACTCAATGGCGAGTGCTCCCTGCCCCGCTGCGGGACACATTTGTTGCGGTGAAAATAGCTCCTTCACATCGGCAGCGAGACTCAACCGATCCAAACCCGCGGCAGCCAGAATGATGGCGTCGTATTGTCCCTGGTGCAGTTTGCGCAGCCGAGTGTCGACGTTGCCGCGCAGTTCGCGAATGTCGAGATCGGAGCGCAATGCGCGCAATTGTGCCTGGCGCCTCAAACTGCTTGTGCCAACAACCGCACCAACGGGCAACGAGGCAAAATCGTTATGGCGAACAGACACGAACGCGTCACGTGCATCGGCACGCTTTGGAATGGCCGCGATGATGAATTCTTCCGACAACTCCGTCGGCAGGTCTTTCAAGCTGTGAACGGCGAGATCGATGCGCTCGTCGGCCAGCGCCTCTTCTATCTCTTTGGTAAACATTCCCTTGGTGCCAACCTGCATGAACGGCGCGTGCTGTACGCGATCGCCCGTCGTGACCAGAATCTCTATGGAGACCTGGTGACCGCGATCACGCAACTCCGCAGCGATGTGATCGGCCTGCCAGCGCGCAAGGGCGGAGCCACGACTCCCAATGCGAATCAAAGTAAGCTCTCCTGCTTGACTTCGGCCGGTTTCGCGGGGGTAGCATCCGCGCTCGTGACTGCTGTCGCGTCAGGAGTGGGGATGAATACGGTCTCTTGGGAATCGTTTTGTGAAGCGATCGACGCGGCAGTCCCGGTCGCTTCGGTGGACTTTTCGCGATGCTCCAGATCGAAAACACTTTGAATTACGGCCAAGGTTTCGCGGTCGCCTTCTTGCGCGGCGCGCTTGATGGCCTGTATTGGCGCATGTTGCAACTTGTGAACCAGAGCGCGAGTCATCTGCTCGACAGCTTGCAGTTGCTCGCTGGACAACTGCGCCAAACGAGGCGCCATGCGGCGCATCTCATTCTGCCGGACATCTTCCAGAGTCTGCTGCAAGGCCACGATCGAAGGCACTCCGTTGAGCGACTGCATTCGCTGCGTATACCGCTCCACTTCGGTACGAATAATCAACTCGGCGTCCCTCGCTTCCTTGGTGCGGCTGGACATGTTCGAGACAGCGACGGCCTGCAGGTCATCGATGTTGTAGACGAAAACACCTTCCACGCTGTTGATCTCCGGATCCACATCGCGGGGCACAGCAATGTCGATAAAAAACATGGGCCGCTGCTTGCGTCGCTGCATGTATTGCTCCGCATGCGCGCGCTTAAAAACAGGATCCTCGGCCCCGGTGGAGCTGACGATGATGTCCGCTGTGGCAGCATACTGGTGTAGCAAGTCGTACGAGATGGGCTGAACGATTGCGGTTTGACCTGCCGCAGTGCCGCTCTCAGAACGTACGCCGGGAAATTTACCGGCCAGCTCAACAGCGCGTTCATAGGTGCGATTGCAGATATAAATCGTGCTGGCCCCGTGCTGCATCATGCTGCGGACCGACAGTTCTCCCATCTTGCCTGCGCCCATCATTAGAACGGTTCTGCCCTGCAATGAACCGAAGATTTTGCGGGCTAGATCCACGGCCACCGACGCAATCGAAACCGAAGAAATGCCGATGCTGGTCTGGTTGCGCACTTTGCGGGCGACAGTAAAGGCGCGCTGCATCAGCGGATCCAAGTTGGTGTTGATGCTGCCGATCGATCTCGCCAAGGAGTAGGACTCTTTTACCTGCCCCAGGATTTGCGGCTCGCCAACAACCAGCGAGTCCAGACTGGAGGCTACACGGAACACGTGGCGAACGACTTCCGACGCGCGATATTCATACATGTAGGGGTGGAGTGCTTCTTTACCGATGGCAAAATAGTTCTGGATAAACTCCAGCAGATCGGCCTGCGCCGGTTCCTGGTAGGTGAGGAATTCGACCCGGTTGCAAGTGGAAAGAATCATGCCCTCGCGCACACAGGGCACGCTCAGCAATGAGAGCGTAGCTTCCTGCAGGCGTGCGGATGGAATGGCAAGCCTCTCCCGCACCTGCAGTGGCGCAGATTTGTGATTGACGCCGATGAGGACGAAGTTCATGGCGCTGGGAACCTATGGACAGTGCTGAACTGGTTTGCGACCCAGACCGTGAGCGCCATCAGAAAGACCAGAGACGATAAATAGACGGCCCTCTTGCCGCGCAAGCCGGTGTGGCGACGGACGTAAAGCATGCACACGTAGAGCACCCACATGCCAATCGAGAGCAGCACCTTCGGGTCGAGAAAATAGGCGGCTCCCACGCTTTCCTGGGCTATCAAAGCGCCGGCCAGAAGACCCAGCGTCATGCAGGGCAAGCCGATGACGAGGGTCACAAACGCGATGTGATCGATGGTATCGAGCGGCGGCAGGTGGCTGAAAATGCCGCCGATTTGCTTGTTCTTCAAACGCCGTTCCTGGATCAGGTAGAGCAGGCTGGAGAGCAGACTGAACAACAATAACGTATACGCCACCAGCAGAAGCGCGATGTGCAGCAGAATCCACCCGTTATGCATCCACTGGCTGGACACAGGGGCGTGGTCCGGCTGCGCTGCCGGCAGAAGCAAAAGCAGAAAAATGACGGGCAACACAAATAATCCGAAGGAAATAGCCCGGTAGCGCCAATAAATCGCCAAAAACGTGATCGTCAGTACAAGGGCAAATGAGGTTTCAACTTCATGCAGACTGGCCGGTACCCAGTGATGGGCCAGACGCATCATCTCCACCAGCGCAACCAGATGAAAATAAAAGGCGGAAACGCAGACCGGATGCACAAATTTACGCCAGCGATCATGGCCGGTCAGCACATCTGGAATGACCGTAAGGCTGGAGACGCCGTACAGAACCAGTGCGACCCGCAGCCAGATGAGATACATTGCCATCGCTCGAAGAACCGCTCCCAAAGAGAACGTACAAGTAAGTATATAGCTCAGACAAAAGGCACTTTACTGTGATGCAGGACACATGTGACCCAGAACACATTCGCCTTTTCGAGGGGACGACACGGAATCGATTGGAGGCGTCTGCCTTGTTGCCCTGAAAAGGTACACGATTTCCAATGCTGTAGATTGGTACACATCGTTCCCGATGGCCTATCTTTAAAGGAAAGGCCGCCCGTCATTTTTGTTGCGCCCAAGCTCCCGGAGAAGCCGTCTGTCCGTATCCAGCGCCAGCCCGAATCCAACCCTGGAAATGGCCTCTACGCCATTGATGCGGCAGTATGCCGCAGCCAAACAGAAACATCCAGATACACTACTCTTCTTTCGATTGGGCGATTTTTACGAGCTGTTTTATGAGGACGCCAAGACTGCGGCGCGCGAACTTCAGATCACCCTCACATCGCGCGACAAGGAACGGGCCATCCCCATGTGCGGGGTGCCCCATCACGCCGCAGACCAGTACATCACACGCTTGTTGCGGCTGGGCTATCGCATCGCCATCTGCGAGCAACTGGAAGATCCCAAGCTGACAAAAACCATTGTGCGCCGAGAGGTGACCCGGGTGCTGACGCCGGGCACCGCAATTGACCCCACGTTGCACTCGGAACAGAACAATTTTCTAGCGGCTCTATGTTTCGACGGTTCGGCGATTGGGTTGGCGCTGCTGGATAACTCGACGGGCGATTTTCGCGCCACAGAATTCCGCGGCCGCGATGCAAAGGATGCCGTAAACCAGGCCAGCGACGAACTGGCACGGTTCAATCCTGCTGAAATTTTGCTGGCCGAAAATAGTGGCGGGCTTGCTGCATCACTTGAAGATGCCTTGCGGTCCCGCACGGTGACGCATCTTGAACCCTGGGTACTGACGCGGGATTATGCAGTGCCGCTGCTGGAAAATCATCTGGGAACGCGTGAACTGGCCGGGTTCGGGTTAGAGGGCCACGCAACAGCCGCGGTTGCGGCGGGCAGCATTGTGCACTATCTGCGCGCCACACAACTCGGCCAATTGGAACATATCGACCGCGTCCGCTATTACGAACACAGCGGATGTCTTCAACTTGACGCCGTGACCGTGCGAAATTTGGAACTCGTCGAGCCGCTGATGCCGGATGCTCGACGGCATACGACGCTGTTTCATACGCTGGACCTGTGCCAGACGCCCATGGGCAAGCGCAAGCTGCGCGCCACGATCCTGCGGCCGCTGATCGAACTGGCTGCCATCCATGAACGTCTCAACGGTGTCGCCGAACTGCACAGCGATTTGCAGAGTCGCGAGCGTGTACGCAACAGCATCGCGGACATTCTTGATCTAGAAAGATTGTTGAGCCGGATTTCGCTCGACAGTGCCGGACCCCGCGACTTGCTGGCTCTCGGCGGTTCCGCGGCGAAATTGCCATTGGTAGCCGCAGCGATTGCGCCGCTTCAGTCTCTCGCGTGGAAACAAATGCAGTCGTCGCTGGATTGCCTTGAAGACTTGAAGCATACGATTTCAACGACACTCGCAGAACAGCCTCCGGTGCGTTTGGAAGATGGTGGAGTGATCGCTGCTGGAGTGGATGCGGAACTGGATCAACTTCGATCGCTTAGCCTGAGCGGGAAACAATCGATTGCGGCCATTGAGGAGCGCGAGCGCCAGCGGACTGGCATTGGATCGCTGAAGGTGCGGTACAACTCCGTTTTCGGCTACTACATTGAAATCACAAAATCGAATCTCGACAATGTTCCCGCGGACTATGAACGCAAGCAAACGCTGGTAAACGCGGAGCGCTTTACCACGCAGGAGCTGAAGGATTACGAACGCAGTGTGCTGGGCGCGCAGGAGCGCTGCCTGGAAATTGAGCGGCGCATCTTTCTGGAACTGCGCCAGACGATTTTAGCGGCGAGCGCCCGCATTCGTGCCGCTGCGGAGACAGTTGCCGAAATCGACCTGCTGGCATGTTTTGCTCAGCTTGCGGCGGCGCGACGTTATGTGCGGCCTGAAGTCGACGACTCAGGCGTTTTCGAGGCGTTGGCGGCGCGTCATCCCGTGATTGAGTGGCACATGGAGCAGTCGTCGGAAGGCAGGTTCGTTCCCAACAGTCTCTATCTCGACACTGAAGGGCCGAGCCTTTTGTTGCTGACGGGCCCGAACATGGGTGGCAAATCCACGTATCTTCGCCAGGCCGCTCTGCTGGTGATCCTGGCGCAGATGGGATGTTTTGTTCCGGCACAGCGGATGCGACTGGGCTTGGTGGATCGCATTTATACGCGCATCGGCGCCAGTGACAATGTCGCCGAGGGTCGTTCTACTTTTATGGTGGAGATGACCGAGACGGCTACGATCTTGCACACAGCCACGCCGCGATCGCTGCTGCTGCTGGACGAGATGGGACGTGGGACGGCCACCTTCGACGGCATGTCTCTTGCCTGGGCCACAGTTGAACATATACATGACGTTTTATCCTCAAGAACTTTATTCGCAACGCATTACCACGAGTTGACCATGCTCGCAGGAATTTTGCCTCGACTGAAAAATCTGCGCGTCACGGTGCAGGAAAACCCTAAGGGAATCGTCTTTCTCCACGCGATTGAAGAGGGCGCAGCCAATAAAAGCTACGGAATTGAAGTGGCACGGCTGGCAGGAATTCCGCAAGAAGTGGTGGTGCGAGCGAGAGAGATTTTGCGCCAGCATGAACGATCGGAGAAGCGGGAAATAGAGTCCAGTCGCGAACCGGATGTGCAGATGACACTGTTCACTCCATTGTCCCAGCGAGTTGTCGATCAAATCCAATCGCTCGACCTGAATTCATTGACGCCAATGCAGGCGCTAAATCTGTTGCAGGAACTGCAACAGGAAGTTCGCGACGGATCGCCGGCGATGGGAACGCGCACATGAAGACGCCCACATTGCGTCATCGCGTCGGGTCGCTGCTGATTGTCGGCGTCGAGTCGACGTCGCTATCGGCGTTGGAAACTGCATGGCTGCGCAGCCTGCAACCGAGCGGAATCATTCTGTTTCGTCGCAATCTAGAGACGGCGGCCCAGTTACATGCGCTGTGGCAGCAAGCTGCGTTCGCGCTTACAGCACCGTATTTTCGATGCGTGGATATCGAAGGTGGCACGGTCGATCGTCTGCGCGACCTGGTCGGGCCGACGCCCTCCGCTGCGGAAGTTGCAGCGACGCATCATCCCCCGATTATCCGGGAGAGCGGCGCGCTGATTGGACGAATGCTGCATGCGCTCGGCTTCAATCTGGACCTGGCGCCGGTGTTGGATTTGGCATTGCCGATTTCCCGCGGAGTCATGGGAACCCGCGTCGTCTCTGCCGATCCAGCGAAAGTGACTGCCTATGCTCAAGAATTCATCGCCGGGCTGCAGCAATACGGAGTCCTGGCATGCGGCAAGCATTTCCCCGGTCTAGGCGGCGGATCATTGGATTCGCACAAGACGACTCCGAGCATCCGCCGAACCTGGCAGCAAATCTGGGAGCAGGATCTGGAGCCGTACCGTAGGCTGCGTGCCGAGCTGCCGCTGGTGATGGTGAATCACGCCGCCTATCCGAAAATAGAGAAGCCGTCGCGACCGGCGTCGCTCTCACATTTCTGGATACAGGAAGTGCTGCGAGAGAAAATGCGCTATCGCGGGCTTGTCATCTCGGACGACATGGAGATGGGCGGGGTCCTCAACCACGCGTCCGCCGAATCCGCCGCGATCGAGGCCATCGCCGCTGGAACAGACCTGCTGGAAATCTGCCATCGCGCCGACCGCGTTCTGGCCACGCATGAAGCCCTGCTGCGTGAGGCGGAACGTTCGCCCGCTTTTGCACGCGCGGTCGACAGAGCGGCCAGACGAGTTGCGAACTCGAAACTGCGGTTACTGAAGAAGTCGGTTCCTCCTCGACCGCTTTCTGCCGCCGGCCTGAAGCAGTTACAAAACGCGCAGCGACATTTGCGTGCCAGGGTTGCACACGCGACTCGCGAGGCGACGGAATGAAAACCTCTTCCGGCAAAGAAAGCCGCTCGATGATCGTCGCTGGAATTATGAGCGGAACATCTGCTGACGGCATCGACGTCGCTCTCGTCAGGATAACGTCGTCGCGAAACTCACCCGATCATTTTCCGCGCATGCGGCTGCTGTCGCATGTTGCGGTTCCCTATCCGGCGGCGGTTCGCAAATGCATTTTGCAAATGA
The DNA here is from genome assembly GCA_021793595.1 of Acidobacteriota bacterium. Next base: position 20,049 of record JAJYSL010000007.1, on the reverse strand, counting down.
TGAATGCTGACGCTGCTTCTGTCGCAGACATGTCTCGGCTTCATTGGCGCCTGGGACATCTGTATGCCGATGCAGTGAAGTTGACGCTAAAAAAGCACCCGGCGCGGCTTGATCTTGTGGGCTGCCACGGCCAGACTATCTATCACCAAAGCGTCGCCCGGCAATTTCTTGGCGCACTGGTAGCCTGCACATGGCAGATGGGAGAAGCTTCTGTCATTGCCGCCGAACTTGGCGTTCCTGTGGTGTCGGACTTTCGGCCTTCGGACCTGGTTCTTGGTGGCCAGGGCGCGCCATTGGTACCGCTATTGGATTACGTAGCGTTTCACCACCCCACACGCAATCGGGTATTGCAAAATCTTGGAGGAATCGCCAACCTGACGGTCATTCCGGCAGGCGCCTCACAGCAGCAGATATTTGCTTTCGACACCGGCCCGGCAAATATGGTAATCGATGCATTGATGGCAGAATGCTTCGGCAAGAAATATGACGCGCAGGGTACGACGGCGAAAGTCGGTCGCGTGCTGGACTCAGTCGTCGGACACTATTTGCGCGGACGATTCTTTCAGGCATCTCCGCCAAAATCTGCCGGCAGAGAGCAGTTTGGGCGCGAATTTGTCGCACGCTTTCTGGCGGATTGCCGCAAACAAAGCAAGCGCCCCGAGGATGCAGTTGCGACCGCCACGGCGCTCACCGCGAGAAGCATCGGACGAGCATGGAGGGATTTTGTTGCGACCGCGCTAGGCAGCATTGCGACGGACTATATTGTCGCGGGTGGAGGCGCACGCAACCTTACGCTGATGGAAATGATCCGGCTGGAATTGGAGTCGCTGGGAAAAATCAACACCAAGACCAGCGACGAGTTTGGAATGCCCGCGGCAGCGAAGGAAGCGATGGCATTCGCGCTGCTGGCGTACCAGACTTGGCATGGCCAGCCGGGCAACTTACCGCGAGCCACTGGCGCAACACGCGCGGCCGTCCTGGGAAAGATCACGCATGCATAACCGGCGTGCGGGCTTCACTCGCACCGCAGCATCGATCGTCCTGGCGACCATTTCACTGGGCAGCGCAGCCACCCTGCAAGGGTGCAGACAGAAACCCGTTGATCCGAATACAGTGACGGTCGCGATTGAAAGCAGCCCGACCAACCTCGATCCGCGCATTGGAGTTGACGCTCAATCGGAGCGCATCGACGAACTAATCTTCGATTCCCTCGTAAAAAAAGATGCACATTTCAACCTGCAGCCTGACCTTGCGATATCGTGGGAGACGCCCAATCCTCTAACGTATATTTTTCATTTGCGAGCACGGGTGAAATTTCAGAATGGCCAGCCGTTCACGGCGCGCGATGTGAAGTGGACACTCGACACAATGCGCGACCACAGCATTTTGACCTCAAAATATCAGGCCTACCGCAACATTGCATCGATCGATGCGACCGATCCACAAACCATGGTCATTCACATGAAGCAGCCCGATGCCGCACTGTTGTGGAACCTTTCCGATGGCGCTCTCGGCATTGTTCCGTACGGAAGCGGGCGTGATTTTCAACAGCACCCGATCGGCACCGGGCCATTTCGTTTCGTCAGCCAGGAACTCGACAAGGAAGTTGTGCTCGAGCGCAATCCGCTGAGTTGGCAGACAGTTCCGAAAATCGCGCGATTGCGATTCGAAGTGATTCCCGATGAAATGACGCGGGCGCTGGCGCTGCGCAAGGGCTCGGCGGATGTCGCATCGAACGCACTATCTCCCGACATGATCTGGTCGATGGAAAACGACAAACGCCTGAGTGTGGCAGAATCGCCGGGGACGGTCGTGCAATATCTCACATTCAATTTGCGTGACCCGCACTTGCGCGATATTGGCGTGCGGCAAGCTATCGCGTATGCGGTGAATCGGCCGTTGATCATCGCCACATTGTTGCGCGGCATGGCTCGATCGGCTGACAGTCTGCTGCCCCCGAATCATTGGGCCTACACGGGGGATGGGGCGCACTATGACTACAATCCAGAGCGAGCGAAACAACTTCTTGACGGTGCCGGATATAAGCCTGGACCCGATGGGATTCGCTTCCATCTAACGATGAAGACATCCAACGACGGGGGCGCACGAGAACTGGCAATGACATTGCAACAGCAGTTGCGAGCAGTTGGAATCGCGCTCGACGTGCGCAGCTTCGAATTTGCCACATTTTATTCCGACATTTCGCACGGCTCCTTTGGCGTCTACAGTCTGCGTTGGATTGGCGGCAATGAAGACCCCGACATCTTCCATTACGCCTTTGCTTCAGCGAGCGTTCCGCCGCATGGAGCCAACCGTGGTGATTATTCCAATGCAAATGTCGATCGACTTCTGCAGGCGGCAGCCTCCGAATCCGACCAGGCGAAGCGCCGCATTCTGTATGTTCAGGTACAGCAAATTTTGGCGAAGGAAATGCCGACTCTACCGCTTTGGTTCCTTGATTCCGTCGTGATCCACAACCGCAGAATCAGCGGCGTGGACGCTTCTCCGTCTGGAAATTTCTATTTCCTCGAGACAGCAACTCCGCACGCGGCGCGATAGTCCTGCATCAGACCGGTAGAGTGCCCGCAGCGACGCGCGATCGCTTGTTTGGCGGGCTGGAGAAGCCTGCGAGCCGCACAGTCAATAACATCGCGGGCACAAGAAACACAGTGGAGTTGAGCACCCACATAATGACGCCGCCGGCAATCTGATCCGAGAGCGGAGAAATGTGGAACGGATTGGGCTGCGAAAAGTAGAACTGATAAATCGGCCGATTACAGAAGGCAAGAAACGCCGAGAGGGCCGAGTTTACGATGTCCGCAGACAAAAGGTACACCAGCACCATCCAGCCGCTGTGGCGCGCGCGGCTCGGCCACGGCTGCAGAATGACCCACCAGAAGAGCAACGCCGTGGCGAGAAAACAAACGTGCTCAAAGTCATGCACATTTTCATTGCGGAGAGCGTAATCGTAGGCTTTGGGAAGATGCCAGGCTAAAAACACGGTATTGAACGCGAGCCAGGCGACGACTGGATCAGTAAGGAAATGGCCAACACGGCGCAGCCAGCGCAGCGCGATGAGTGGACCCAGGACCATCTTGACGAAGCCGCGCGGCAGTCCACGCAGAAAGGGCACGACCGGAGCACCGAGCAATACCAGCGGCGGCACAGCAGACATCAGCAGAAAATGCTGCACCATGTGCGCACTCAGCAACGTGTCGGCGAATCCGTCGATCGGCGAGGCGATAGCGAGCCACAGCACCGCCATGCCGCCGACAAAACACAGGAGGCGCTCAATAGTGAAATAACCCGGTCGAGTGCGGCGAATCGCGCGCCATCCACGCACGTAGACCAAAGACACAAGGATGATGCTGACGGTCAGCCAGAACGGCGGCGACCAAGCGTCAAGAATGGCCTGAGTTGCTGTAGGCATGACATCTCCACGTGGCCGCGCCCTTTAAGTGCGAAACCTGGACCACCGGTTCCGCTGAGTTTGAAGGAAGAAACCACGCACCAACCTCGTGCTACTCCTTGCTTCCCTGTCACGGTTTCGCAAGTGGAGCACCTTCCGCCAGAGGACGAGCCAGATCCCGCGCCGGCATTTGATTCCCGTTCAGGGTTTCAAGAAAGCGAACCAGCGCGGTGGTTTCCTGGGGACTCAAGGCACTGCCGTAGGCCGGCATATTTCCACTGCCCTGCAGTACCTGACGGATCAATTGGCTTTCGGTCATCTGGGTCGCGACACGATTCAGCTCCGGTCCGCGCTTGCCTCCGACACCGTCGAGCGAATGGCAATTGCGGCACTGCATTTGTTGAAACACCACCGCGCCGCGCCGCTCCAGAGGAGTGCGATCCTTCAGATATTTCGGCTGTACTGGATCCGCGCTCCACGCATCCATGACCGGACTCCACGGCGGATGTTCGCCGAGACTGGTGAGGATGGAAAGCGAAACAGCGATCACGCACACCATCAACACCGCCACGGGACGACGCGACCAGTGCTTCTCGCCTTCACCAGCGTACAGCGGCAGGCCCAACATCACGCAGATGACGGCAATCGGTGCAATGAGCAGAAGCGCCGTTTCCAGGTGAGGCGGAGCGAGCGCGAAGATCGCATAAATCCAAAGAAACGCCACATCCGGCTTGGGAACGGTCTGGATGATTGTGGGATCAGGCGGACCACTCGGACCGATGGGGCCGAAGAAGATGGCGCATGCAACGATCGCCAGAATGATGGCGGCGGAAAACATGACATCTTTCCACGCGGCGTCTGGCACAAAAGGCACACCGTCTTTGTGGATCTCCGCTTCATATTCCTTCAGGTAGGTGCTTCGGCGGACCAGGCGTCCGGGCATCGGCCACTCATTGATGCCGAGGCGAAGAACCATCCATACATGCACGCCGACCAGGACGATCAGAATTCCGGGGATGATAAAAACGTGCAGCGCGAAGAAGCGCGAGAAGGTTGTGGCCCCGATAATCGGGCCGCCGAGCATGAAGTGAACCAGCCAGCCGCCAATCCATGGGACTCTTCCCATGATGGACGCGCCAATCCCCAATCCCCAATAGGCATCCTGATCGAAACGCAGCACCTGGCCGGTAAAGGCCATGCCCAGCGTCAACAGCAATAGGAACACGCCGACGATCCAGGTGAGTTCTCGTGGGAATTTATACGCACCGAACATGAACACCTGGGTCATGTGAATCAGGACGATGGCGATCATGAAGTCCGATCCCCATCCGTGCAGCGCGCGCAAAAACCATCCCAGTGTGAGGCCGTGATTCAGGAAGTTCAGGCTATTCCAGGCATCCCGCGCAGTCGGCGTATAAACCAGTGCCAGCAGAATGCCGGTGACCACCTGCAGCATCAGAATCACAGTGGCTGCGCTGCCAAACACATACCACCAGCTTGCGCTGCTGGAAGGAATGGGATGCTCCGCAGCTTCCGTCATGGGCTTGACGAACCCGAGCCGGCGGTCGAGCCAGTGATAGAGCGCGATGCCCTTCTGTTTTAACCCTGGCATGAGTTGCACCCCGGCCTGGCAAGGCTGGCTTCTGTAGACAGGGTGGGCAATTCACCCGCCCAGATCAGAAGTTGATTGCCGACGATTCTGTACTTGTACTGAAACAGCCCACGCGGAGGAGGACCGGCAGCCACTGCGCCATCCTGGTAGTACACGCCGCCATGACAAGGACACATGAAAAGTTTGGATTGTGGAAACCAGTGGACCGGGCAGTCCATGTGCGCGCAGTTGATGGCGAATACTTGGAATTGATTGTTCGCGATATGCCTTACCCAACAAGGAAGTGTGCGTGTCTGCCCATCTGCCGGCGTTCCCATGGGATTGCGATATTTCCCCAGCCGTGTCTCTCCCGGCGGAAATTGCTCGAGATTTCCGACAGGAACCCAATTGTTGTAGTTGGAGTTCTTTCTGAAAAATGGCCCGACGAGATATCCGAGGACCGGAACCGCCAGAATGGCGCCGACTGCGCCATTCAGCAACAAAGCGACCTTGAAAAGGAACTTTCTGCGCGAGTGCTCGCTCGGCTCATTCATCGGATTCTCGACGATAGGGTTCTTGATCAAGTCCTTCAATGGGTTCTTCACAATCACTCCTGTTGCGGCACTTCGCGAGTTTTATTTCCCTTTCGTGGCATTTTCCGCACCGGTCGGTGGTGCGCTTGAAAATGGCTGGCCGGGGAACTGAACTCGATGCGAGCCCAACCACGCAACCACGTCGGTGACTTCCTTGTCGGTCATCGGCACACCAGATCCATCGCCACGCCAGTCCGGCATTCCCTCACCGGGTATGCCGGCCACCACCAGGTCGCGCAAGCCCTGATTGCCGATCAACGAAAGATAGGTCGGGTCGACAATGGAACCGGTCACACTATGCTTCGCAGCGACGCCGTCCACAGTCGCACCCGTCCCGTCTTCTCCGTGGCAACTCGCGCAGTGGGACTGGAATGCTGTCTTGCCGGCAGCGATATCGGGTTTCGTTGTCGGGCTGTAGCCGGGCGGATTCGCTCCGTTCAATACGCTGGGCTTCCCCCAATGTGCAATCATCCCGTCGACGATAATTGCCACCTGTTGGTCTGTCAGCATCCCGCCGCCCGACCGGGCGAAGGCGTGCATGGACAGAATCGATTCCCCACTGGAAACGACAGGGACCAGGTGTTCTCTACCTGCCCAGGCGAGATAGACCGGATTGTTGAGCGGCAATGCCGGGCCATTCAATCCGCGGTCTCCGTGACAGGCAGAGCAATTGTTCTTATACAAAACGTTGAAATCGACTGTCTGATCTGGACGCAGCGTTTCCGGACGAAGGCCCGGTTTGCCGGGCAGATGACTGCAACCCTGCGCGGCGAAGAAAAATATCGCAGCGATGATCGTGGCTCCCAGTGCTGGAATCTTTGCCTTCATTGGGTGCGGTCCTCGTCGTGCGCTTCCTCTTCCATGCCCTGCGAGATCAGTCCGGCACGCTCTGCAAAAGGTCTTGCCTGGAACTGCGGAGTACGCACGCGAACATGCAGATTCACGACAAATCCGGCGACCAGGCCAAAGGCAATCTGGGACGCAATGAACCAGAGCCAATCAATCCGTTGATTCATGGTTGGGTTGACGGCTGCCAATCCTCCATATAAAAGTCCGCTCCAGAAAATGGGCGCTAAAAATCCGGCAGTGGCAATTGGCTCCCAGGGAAACATGGGAAGAACAGCGCCATAGAGAAGGCCAACCAGTACGGATGCCAGCGCATGCACGACCACGGCAACCAGCAAACCTTCAAGATGGAATGAGCTCAGAAAGGATACGCTCCTCTCCGACCACCCTGGGATGGCCATGGCCGCCAGCAGGTTGGGAGCATACCAAAGGCTGTGAAAGCGAATCAGCCCGAAGATCGTCGCCGGAGCAATCATGGCAACTCCGCCGGCCAGGCCGCCCTCGACGCCTGCGCTCAACGTGTAGCGTTCCACTGGCAGCAATTTACGATGTGAGCCAACAGCGGGAAGGCGCGCCACCTGTTCGCGTGAACTCTTAATTTCCACCATTTCGGTAGTCACGGATACTGACTCATGCTGCTCGTGCGGAAAAACATTGCGAAACCAACCGACCGTGGCAAACAGCATCAGCACCAGCCCGAGAATGCTGACTGGCAATGCTGTCACCAGGCCCGCAAACAGAAGTGTCACTCCCAGAGCGAGCACAAACGGCCACGCCGTGGGGGCGGGCATATGAATCGCGTGGACGGATGAACGACCGTTTTCCGGTTCGGTATTCATGGCGTTCTTCTTCTCATCATCTTCCAACGATATATACGACGGTGAGTACAACAACCCATACTGCATCGACAAAATGCCAGTACATCGATAAGGTATGAAAATGGTCGGTTTGGTCTTCTCCGACCATTCCAAACAGTCCCAGGATCAACACCACGCTCAACATCAAAAGACCAATCAGGACGTGGGTCGCGTGCAATCCTACTAGAGAATAAAATGTGGTGCCAAACAGGTTGGTGTGAATGGTGAAGTGACGTTTATAAATCAGGTCGAGCCATTCTTTGGCCGTGCCCAACAGGAAAATCATTCCAAGTAAGATCGTGCCGCCGAGCCAGCCGATAAATGAAAACTGGCTTTTCTTTTTCAGGCCGTCCACCGATAGATGAACGGTGAGACTGCTGGAGAGCAAACAGATCGTGCCAAAAATCGGGACTTTGAGGATTTCCTTCGGCGTGGGTCCGCTGAGACTCTTGCCCATGTAGTAAATGTAGGCGACAACAAAGATTAGAAACATCGCCGATTCGGCAGTAATCAGGCACCACATGCCTACGCTTCCCCGGTACGGCAACTCCCAGGGATCGTCTTTCACGTCGAAGGTAAACGGGATCGTTGTCATTTTTGCGCCGCCAATCGATTCTCGCTCTCGAACTCATACTCCCAATCTGGATCTTCCGGATGTTTCAGGTCCCATAAGGGCCGGCGGCTGCGCACCATGGGATCTTCGGCGAAATTGTAGCTGGGCGGAGGTGAGGTAGTGGCCCATTCAAGGGTCCACGCGTCCCACGGATCATTGCCTGCAAGCTCACCATAGAAATGAGAGCGGACCAGGTTATAGACAAAGATGAGTAAGGCGACCGCCTGGATAAACGCACCCATCGTCATGATCAGGTTCCATACCGCCCAGTGATGACCGGGCTCGTAGGTATAAATCTCGCGCGGCATGCCCAGCAGACCGACAATGTGCATAAAGTCGAAGGTCATCTGGAAGCCGAGAACGAAAAGCCAGAAGTGCCATTTCCCTAGCTTTTCACTCATCATGCGGCCGGTGATTTTTGGGAACCAGTAGTAGAAGGCGGCAAACAGAGCGAAAAGAATTCCGCCGACAATCACGTAGTGAAAATGCGCCACCACGAAATAGGAGTTGTGCAATTGCCAGTTGAACGGGGCCACCGCCAACATGATTCCCGTCAACCCGGAGAGCGTGAACTGAAACAGAAACGCGGTGCAGAACATCATGGGGACAGTAAAATGAATTTTTCCGCCCCACATGGTCGCCAGCCAATTAAAAATTTTAATTCCAGTGGGGACGGCAATGATCATGGTTGACAGCACGAAAGCGGTGTTGGCTGCAGCGCTCATACCAACGGTGAACATATGGTGCGCCCAAACGGTGAAGCTGATAAAGCCGATGCCGACGGATGCCGCCACCATCGCCGGATATCCGAAGATGGCCTTGCGCGAAAACACCGGGATAATTTCGTTCACAAATCCAAACGCAGGCAGCACCAGAATGTAGACTTCCGGATGACCGAAGATCCAGAAGAAGTGCGCCCACAGCACAGCCGATCCACCGGCCTGGGTGTCAAAGAAATGTGCGCCGAGAAAGCGATCGATCAGGAGCATGATTTGTGCGGCCGACAAAGGAGGAATCCCTCCCAGCGCCATCACGGACGTGACCAGCATCAACCATACAAACAATGGCATGCGATTTAGCTTCATTCCCTTGCAGCGCATGCAAAGCGTGGTGGCGACAATATTCAGCGCCGTGCCGATGGTGCCGATGCCGCTAATCAAGATTCCCAACGCCCAGTAGTCGGCGGCATGGCTTTTCGAAAAGGCAACCGATGTCAATGGCGCGTACGCAAACCATCCTTGATCTGGAATTCCGGAGCCGCCATACAGACCCTTGCCTCCCAACAGGCTGTAGTAGAGCAGCAGTGCGCCAAAAAGAAATATCCAGAAGCTGAAGGCGTTCAGTCGGGGAAACGCCATATCGCGGGCGCCGATCATCAGCGGCACCAGATAGTTGCCAAACCCAAACAAGATTGGCATGGCCACAAAAAAGATCATGGTAGTGCCATGCAGCGTGAACAGCTGATTGAACTGGTCCGGCGAAAGAAAGGTCGACTCCGGCCTGGCCAGCTGAATGCGAACCAGGATAATCTCGACGCCTCCAACCAAGAGAAACAGTAGCGAGGCGGCGATATACATGAGCCCGATCTTCTTGTGATCGGTGGTCACAATCCACTCGTGCATCACATCTAACCACAGTCGCGGATGCTTCTCCTTTGGAGTTAGATCCAGCACTCCCGACAGTGGTATGGATTCAGCCATGACGTGCGCCTCTCACTTTCTCAGCTTACTTCAGTGTCATCAGATAGGACGTGATCAATGCAATGTCCGTATCGCTTAATTTCATCGCCGGCATCAAACAGCCTGGCTTGTAATAGTCGGGGTCCTTGATCCAGCCCTCCAGGTTGGTGCGCGTATTCGGCAGCGTACCGGAGGCAATGGTGTCGCGACTCATCAGGTGTGTCAGATCAGGTCCGAAGCGACCGGTGGCCACCGTGCCGCGAATCGTGTGGCAGTTGATGCAGGCATTCTGCTCAAACACGGCTCGTCCCGCCGCGACGCTGGGATCGTTTACGGCAACTTTCTGCTGATTGGCAACCCACTTCTGAAAATCCTCTGGCGTCTGCGCGTAGACACGGATCAACATCTTAGCGTGTTGTGCGCCGCAGAACTGTGCGCATTGACCGAGAAATAATCCGGTGGCTTCCGGCTGAATCCACATCTGATTGACCTGTCCGGCCATCAAATCCGTTTTACCGGCCAGCCTTGGAACCCAGAAGCTGTGGTCCACATCGGCCGTCACCAGCTTCATAAAAGTTGGCAACGGATGCTTTGGATCGCTACTGACCGGAACATGCAATTCATTCGCGGTAACGAAGTTGTATTTTGGGTAGGCGAACTCCCACCACCACTGGTGCCCAGTGACGGTTACATCCAGAGATGTTTTCGGATGAGGGGCATTCTGGATACTGAAGACAATTCGTACGGTTGAAAGGAACAGCACAACCACAATCAAGATTGGAATGACCGTCCATGCCAGCTCGATCTGATTGCTTCCGTAAATCTGGGGCGGCTCCGTATCGTCATCGCCGGGACGGCGGCGATATCGGATAATCACGAACAGCAGCAGTCCGCATACCGTGACAAAAATCGCGCCGGTGACGATCAGCACAAAGATGGAAAGTCGGAATATATCGTGTGCAGGTACGGACTGGGGCGAAAAAATATTTGTGGAGGAAGTGAATAGCTTTTCAAACAAGCCTTCTCTTCCGCCAGAGCCCGTACTCATCGCCAGAACTCGAGCGTGGAAGAATGAACGACCGTGGATTGCTGCCAGGGAAAGACCTGGTCGCACGGCATTCAAACTAGGCAACATCAATGCATCACTCCTGCAAAGCGGAATTGCTATGTTGGTCAATCGGAAAAGTTTTCCAAGCGAGCTGATTGCTGGATCGGGGAAAGTGCTAACACTCTAGTATGACATCGTTCGAACGGCTAACGGTTGCATCGATAGAATTGTGAGAAGAAAACTTCATGGCATTCACATTTCTGTCGAGGACGTCCCTTACTGGCGAATGCGTGGATTCGCGAAGACGTACATAACATCCGTTAGCAGATTCACCAGAACATAAGTGAGCCCTATTGCAAGAATACAACCCTGCACCAGCGGATAATCGCGATTGGAGATTGCAGCCATGGTGAGCCTGCCAATCCCTGGCCAGGAGAAGATGGTTTCGGTCACAATGGCTCCGGCCAGCAGAACTCCAAACTGCAGGCCAATCACAGTCAAGAGGGGAATCATCGCGTTGGGCAGCGCATGACGATAGACGACCGCACGTTCCGAAAGACCTTTGGCGCGGGCGGTACGGATGTAGTCCTGGCCAAGCTCTTCCAGCATGGACGTACGAACCATCCGCGTAAGAATGGCAGCCAGAGCTGTTCCCATGGTGACTGTGGGCAAAATGAAGTTGCGCCACGATCCGGTCCCGGAAACCGGCAGCCATCCCAATAAAATTCCGAAGACCAGAATCAAAATTGGCCCGAGCGTGAAGCTCGGAAATGAGACGCCAAACAAGCTAATCACACCGAGGCTTTGGTCCTGCCATTTCGATCGATGCCGAGCCGACGCGATACCAGCGGGAAACGACAGCAAAATCGCCAGCAAAATTGCGGGTATGGCAAGCTCCAGCGTGTAGGGATATCGCGACAAGATCAGCTCAGTCACCGGCCGATTAAAGCGAAGCGATCGCCCCAGGTTGCCGTGCAAGACGCCGTTCCAATAGCGGACATATTGGGTGCCGAGCGGAACATCCAGACCATATGCGTGACGCAACGCGCCGATATCCGACGCCGTCGCTCCCTCCCCTAGCATTTGCTCCACCGGATCGCCGGGAACAAGATGGATCAGAAAGAAAATAAGCGACACCACAATCCACAGTACGGGCAACACAAGAAACAGACGCTTTACAACAGTTCTCCAAGCCGTCCTCATGCGGAGCCCTTCCCGTCATTGTTCTCGCCACGATTCGTGGTATCGCCAGTTTCTGCTTCGACTTTGGATTCCGTGGCTGCCGGCAGTTCTGCCGGAATTTTACGCTCGTCAAAAAGGGAAGGCTGCGTTTTCCCGCGGGCCAATGTGTCCTGGTCCTTGCTGGATGCGGCGACCGGCTCCACGCGGACGCGAGTAATGCGACGGTCTTCCATGGAGGCTACGGTAAATTTTCGCCCGTCATGCACAAACGAATCGCCTACCTTGGGAATCTTCTGCATGTGAACCAGGAGGAATCCCGCCAGCGTTTCTACCCCGCCGTCGTGGGGCAAATCCCAGCCCATTTGCGTTTCCAGATCCAGCAACGTGACGTTGCCGTGCAGAACCAACGTGCCGGAGGCCAGTTTTTGCATGGAGCTGTCACGAACGTCAAACTCATCTTCCATTTCGCCAACGATCTGCTCCAGGGCGTCTTCGACCGTAACCAATCCCGTGATCGAACCGAACTCATCCACCACAATGGCCAGATGTCTTCTGCGCGTTTGAAATTCCGTCAGCAGATCGGAAACCACCTTGGTTTCCGGAACGATGATGACATCGTGCATCAACTGACCAATCTGCATCTCGCCTTCGCCGCCGCGAACAGTGCTGTCAGGAGTCGTTGCCTGCATCATGGCGCGGAAGTGCATCAGGCGTGCCATGTCCTTCGCATACACGACGCCGATGATGTGCTCGGGACCGCGCACCGGATCGTACACCGGAATGCGCGAGCGCTGAACCTGCGTAATGCGAGCGTTGGCTTCGGCAATGGGAAGGTTGGCGGGCAGGGAGAAAATTTTCTGGCGCGGCGTCATGATCTCCCGCACCGTAATGGTATCCAGATCGAGCACGCGATGAATGATCACCTCCTGCTTTTCCGGCAGCAGACCCATGCGCCGGGTCGCTGTCGCAATCAGCTTCAACTCCTCCGGCGAGTGAACGCTGCCCTCGGGCGCACGAGACAGACGAAACAGACGCAGCACCACCTCCGCGGAGGCATTCATCAGTCGCACCAGCGGCCGCGTTATGCGCATGAAGACATGAATCGGGCCGGCAATGGCCAACGCCATTTTCTCGCCCCGCCGCAGGGCCAGAGATTTGGGCACCAGTTCGCCAAAGATCACCTCCAGATAGGTAATCAGGCTGAAAGCCAGGATGGCTGAGACGAGGCCGCCGTAGAATCTGGCATGTGGCAGCAGAGAGAGCCACGGCAGCAGAAAGCGCGCCACAAAGGGTTCACCCAGCCAGCCGAGGGTCAGGCTCGCCAGCGTCACCCCAAGCTGTACCGCGGGGAGCAGCTCGTCCAGGTTCGCTTGCAAATCGGCAACGATGCGAGCACTATTGCGCCGCTCTTCAATCAATTGCTGCACGCGAGTTCGCCGCAACGATACCATGGCAAACTCCGCCGCAACGAAGAATCCGTTGGCCAGGATCAGCGCCACGATTGCGGCGGCTCGAAATAGCGGCAAACTAGGCATTCGCCTCCGAGTCTAATGCAAATCAGGAGTGTCAGGTACCGACGCGACGCGTTAAAGCAGTGAAAATGCAGTCGAAACGACGGGTATACCGCCGTAAAGTGCAGGGATTTTCTGCGCTCCCAACCTGGTAACCATCTCGCCTCGGGGAGTTAGTTTCCGGGGAACCTTCCATCAGGAACCTCTCGTAACTTTGCCGTTGCGGTAGTACATTCTCATTAACCTTACGTTCCGTCGGAGGACTCCCCCATGAACGCTCCACGCCTTTCTACGGCCTTTTTCGCCCTATTTTGCTTCGCAACCCTTTGCTATGCCGCGGAGCCTGAATTTAGTCGCTCCCTGACCGTCAATGGAAATCTCACATTCAGCATCTGCAGCACCTCTGGGTCGATCCACGTCGCCGGGGTCGATGGCAGCAAAGTTAAAATTTCGGCGACGCTTCATAAAAGCAGCTGGCACACTACAGGCACCTCCGGCGACATGAAGGACATTGCTGCGAACCCGCCGATCCAACAGACGGGCAACGTCATCAAGGTCGGCAACCCCGATACCTGCGGCGGCGCAAAGGCGCACAACATCGACATCGACTATGAGATTACGGTTCCTAAAAACTCCACCGTCGAGGCCATAACTGGCCCCGGCAGCGTGAAGGTGGAAAATATTGCCGGCTTCGTTCATGCGGCTGCCGGCAGCGGCAACATCGCAGCCACAAACATCGGACCAGATTCCAAATTGGCCACTCGCGCCGGCACCATCGACATTACCGGGGCCCATGGCGACCTGATGGCCGCCACTGGATCGGGAAACCTGACAGTTGGCGACTCGACCGTGACCGAAGCCCGCCTGCATACAGGCTCAGGAAACATCACGACCACAAATCTTCACGGCGGCATGCGGGTCAACTCGGGAACTGGCAACCTGACGATCGGCGGCCTACCCAGTGCTGACTGGAAGCTCGAGACCGGGTCGGGAAACATTCAAATTCACATTGATCCTGCCGCCAAGTTCCTGCTGGACGTGGAGACAGGTTCGGGCACCATCGATTCGAATCTCCCCGCTCCACTCTCCGGCCACATCACCAATGGCGTACTGAAGGGACCTGTCAATGGCGGCGGGCCAACGGTCCAGGTGTACACGGGCTCCGGAAACATCCTGTTCAGTTAGGGCGTGTCAACGCCACGGTAGACCCCCGAAGTGAATCTGGGGTCTACCCGCAACCTCAACGATGGAGCCCTTGTCGCCTCGGTTCATTTTTGCCATGAATTTCGCATACAGTAGAAATATGGTGCCTGAGCCCCGCAACCTTCCTGCCGAACACTTTCGATTGATTGTCTTTGACCTGGATGGAACGCTGATTGATTCGCGAGCCGACCTGACCCACTCCGTGAACGCGATGCTGCGGTACCTTCGTCGCCCGGAGTTGCCGGAGGACGTCATCGCCAACTACATCGGCAACGGGGTGGCCATGCTGGTTCGGCGAGCCCTGGGAGATCCAACCGACCCCGCCTTGCTGGACAACGCTGTGGCCTATTTTCTGGACTACTATCGCGAGCACAAGCTGGACAACACCTATGTCTACCCAGGCATGTTGCCTTTGTTGGATGCATTGCGCAATCACCCGCAACGGCCTTTGATGGCGGTGTTGACCAACAAGCCGGCGGGGCCGTCGAAGGCGATCTGTGAAGCGCTGGGGTTAGCGGACGGCATGTTTCGCATCTATGGCGGCGACAGCTTTGCCACCAAGAAGCCGGATGCCCTGGGCCTGCAGACGCTTCTCCGCGAGGCCAACGTGGAGCCGCGTCGGGCGGTGATGGTCGGTGACTCCGACGTGGATGTTCTGGTAGCCAGGAATGCCGGGACATTTTCGATTGGCTGCCGTTTTGGCCTGTCGCCGCACACCTTGGAAATTATGCCGCCGAACCTCCTGGTGGACTCACCGCTGGATTTGATTCCGCTGCTGGCGGGATAAGCTCGATTTTCCAATATCGGCTTACAAAGATTGCCGCCTGCCAAGAACACGCTCCGGCGGGACAGCGTACACCACCGTCTGGATGCCGTCGCCGCGATACGCCTTCAAATACATGCAATGTTCCGGGCACAGCGTGCGAATCAATAATGGCAGACGCCAGATATCTTCCTGGGAGTGATAGACGCAAATCGCAAGGATCGGTCGATCCCGCTGAATCACCTGCTGCGCGCCGATCAAGGCATCGTATTCACCGCCCTCGATATCCATTTTGATCATGCTGACCCGTTTCGATGCGAACATCACATCGATCGGCACCATGTCGACGACGATCCTTCCCTCATCGGAGACTTTGGAATCCACGCCGCCCGTATCGTCGAAACGGACCGTGGCGCGATGGGCACCGACAGCGCATTGGTGCAGGCGAATGCGATTTGCAAACTCAGGTTCGAGCGCGGTGACAAAATCGGCCAGCCGCGCAAAGGAGCGGCTATCGGCTTCAACCGCCTCTATCTTGCCGAATCGAACCTTGTTGTCGATCAGATTACGTATAGTGTCGCCGTCATAAGCGCCGCAGTCCAGAAAGACATCTTCCGGACCAAGCTGAAATACACCCGGCAAAATATAGGACTCTTCAAGCTCCGGCGCGGAGAGTCCGGACGGATCCCCGAACGCGCGGAGCTGAATCTGGGCGGTGTATTCCGCGATGGATTCGTCGTCCGCCCACAGCCGGGCGGCGCGTGCCACTTCCTCCGCATGCGCATACAGGTTATGAGGAAGGTCATAGAGGAGGAAGGGCGGAAATTTGTCAGGAAATCGCCACGCGATGGGTTCGCTGCTGGAAATGTGCGCGCAACCCAGGTGAAGCAATTGGTCGAATGTTTCCCGGTACCAGTGATTCTCGTTGCGAATCGCAATGAAGAACATTGCATCTTTGCTGAACAGTTCTGCGGCATCTTCAGGAGAAAGGATGGGAATGCCGTCGACGGATTTTCCCCACAGCACCGGATCATTATCTGAAAACGAGAGGGGCTGGACACCCATGCTGCGCAGGGCAGACAACGCGCGCCGACCCATCGATCCGGCGCCGAAGATCACGCATCGGCGGTTACATTCCGCCAACAGGCGATCGAGAACAGTATTCTCCCGCTGCATGACGTGCGCGACGGACTCAGACGAAATCTCGTGCAGAAGATCGTCCAGACTGGTGGCAGAATAGCGTACAAGTGGTTCAACAACGAACAGATGGGACTTGATCATGGTCCATCCCTTCAATTTTTAGTTCGTCAATCCCGTAATGGTGACACGATCATATTCGATAGAAACTCCTCTCTGTCAAGAAAAGGCCACAAATCTTCCAGCGGACGCGAAACGAAAGTACCGTCCGCCTTCTGCGTGGAAGATAACCGCGGCGCTCTGGTTTCGTCGGGAATGACGTGAACATCACACAAAACCGGGCCCGGCGTGTCCAGAACGGCACGCACATCGCGGCGCAGATTTTTCTGGTCTGCAATCAGCGCGGACTTGATTCCATAGGCCGCGGCAACCTTGGCAAGGTTGGGCACGGTAAGACCGGTGCTCTCGTCGCAACCGATGCTTTCCTGTCCAAAGTAATTCTTCTGCGAGGCGCGGATTGAAGCGTAGCCGTCGTTATTCAGCACAAAAAACTTGATCGGTAAATTCAACCGCGCCACCGTTTCCAGCTCCTGAATGTTGAACTGGAATCCGCCGTCGCCATCCACGCAGATCGTCTGCCGACCCCCCGCTGCCAGGCAGACTGCAATCGACATCGGCAGCCCGAAGCCCATACTGCCCAGCCCGGCGGTGTGATAAATGCGTTGCCCTGTCCGCGTTGGGCAAGCCAGTAAGAAAATCTCGATGCCGGCGCCGGAACTCCCGGAGACCAGTTGATCTTTCGCGTCTGTCTCTGTACCGACAATTTCCGCCAGATGATAAATGCTGACCTGGGTATCCGGGTTGCGATGTTCCTCGGTCACCACGGGATAGCGAGTTTTCCAGTCGGCGCAGCGGGCATCCCACGAGGAACGGTCGCGAGGACGAATCGCCTCGCGCTGACGCAACAGCTCCGTCAGGAACGCACGCGCATCGGCCTGCACCGGCTGTTCAATGTGCGGATGTAACTTGCCCAGTTCGGCGCCATCGATATCGACTACTACTTTGTGCGCCTCGCGTGCCAGCTTGTCCGGCGCATAACCCGTGATGGCAAAGTCCAGACGAACTCCCATGGCCAAAAGGAAATCGCAATTCTGCAGCGCGAAGTTTGCACCGCGAGCCGCGACTGAGCCGGGACGGCCAACATATAGAGGCTCATCGCTCGGGACCAGGTCAGCCGCACACCAAGTGGCTGCAATCGGAATATTCAACAGCTTCCGCAGCTCGTGAAATTCCTTTTCCGCCTGGGCCAGTCGAATCCCATTGCCGGCAAACAGCAGCGGCCGTTCGGATTTGTTGAGTTCCACGATAGTCTGTCGTACTTGCTCAGCTAAGTCCGCCGTGGCACTCGCTTCGCCAGACGCGTCCTCTGCCGGATTGAAGCCCTTCAACGCGCTGATATCGTCAAGCGGAAATGCCTGCACATCCAGCGGCACATCAATCCACACTGGGCCGGGCCGACCGGTGCGAGCAAGATGCACCGCTTTCTCCAGGTGGTAGCGAATGCTGAAAGGATCCAGAACCGTGACAGCATATTTCGTAATGGGGCGCACGATGGAAACAATGTCGACTTCCTGCACACCGAGCTGGCGCATGCCCAGCGGCTTCCCTTCCGCGTCGAACATGCGATCCGGCCGCTTCACCTGACCGGAAATAAACAGGACGGGGGTAGAGTCGAGCCACGCGCCGGCCACGCCCGTCACTGCATTGGTGCCACCCGGACCGGTGGTCACCATCGCGACGCCAAGCGAGTTGGTAGCCTTCGCGTACGCCTCGGCACAGATCGCGCTGGCCTGTTCATGAGAATTGCAAACGGGCTCAATCGCCTTGCAGCGAGACAGCGATTCGTTCAGGTGCATCGCACCCCCGCCGGTCACCAGAAACACGTGCTTGACGCCTTGGTCCGCGACAAACTGGACTAGAAAATCGGAAAGTTTTTTCATATTTTTCTATCGGAAAGTGTTGGCATGTTTTTTATCAGAAAGCTTTGGTGTGTATTTTTCTAAACTTTAAGGGATGAATTCTCAGCTCGCACGAGCAGCCAGGACAGCGTCAATCAATTCGCGAACCGCACCATTGCCACCTTGATTCTTTGCAATAAACGAAGCAGTCGCCAGAACCGAGGGATGTGCGTTTGCAGGAGCAGCCGATAAGCCGGCGATCTTTTGCGCGGCTACGTCGTTGATATCGTCCCCCATAAAACAAATGGCGGCCAACGGGAGCTGCTGCCGCTCCGCAAAGGCGCGCAGTGCCGCCGCTTTGTCTCGGCAACCCTTGGTAATATCGGTGATTTCAAACTTCGCGGCAAACCGGTCGACCAGCGGGGAATCCTCGCCGGAAATTAAAGTGACGATGAGGCCCGCTTTCCGCGCGTTGGACACGCCCATAATATCGGCGAAGCAAAACCGTTTCCATTCTTCGCCGTTCGGACCCCACCAGACGCCGCCGTCCGTCAAAACGCCATCGACATCGAGAGCGATGGCACGAATCTCCTTCATTACACTCCCGCCCCGACACGACGCAGCTTTTTGATAATCGGCAGTTCGCGTTCGTACACACGCTTCACGCCGTCACCCATCGATTGCTCGACCAGACGAATATCGCGGATCAGCCGAGTGATTCCGTTCGGCTCCAGGGATGCCGCCTGATCGCTGCCCCACATGGAGCGATCCAGCGTCACGTGACGTTCCACAGAACACGCACCCAGAACCGCTGCCGCAACGCTGGAAGCAATTCCGGTTTCATGGCCGGAGTAGCCGATGGGCAGGCCATAGCGTTCTTTCATGGTTGGAATCGCGCGCAGGTTCAGCTCTTCGTAATACGCGGGATAGGTGCTGCAGCTGTGCATGACCACCAGGTCCTGCTTCCCAAGCACATCGATCGCATGATCAATTTCCTGATAGGTACTCATGCCGGTCGACAGAATGATCGGCTTGCCTTTGGAACGCGTATGCCGCAGCAAGTGATCGTCGGTCAAGGAGGCAGAAGCAATCTTGAAACAGGGCACATCAAATTCGGCGATTATGTCCACCGAGTCTTCATCCCAGCAGGAGGCAAACCAGGGAATGTTGACAGCTTTGCAATACGCATCAATTTCCTCGAAATCATCGGAGTCGAACTCGAGCGCTTCCTTCAAATCGCCATTCGTCGTCCCAAACGGGCTTTCGCGGGGGCGGGCCAGTTCTTCCGCGGAATACACCACATCGATGGTGCGTTTTTGAAACTTCACGGCATCGCATCCCGCTGCCACGGCGACGCTGATCAATCGCTTGGCGATATCAAGATTGCCATTATGGTTAATGCCGATTTCTGCGATGACGTAGCAGGGCTGCCCGTCGCCAATGAGTTTTTTGCCGATTTTTACCGCGCTGGATTCTTGCGCCATACTTGCAACCCTCGTTTCATGGTAGAAGCTGCGTCATCACAAATCGATAACGTAAACTCCTTGTGCGTAGATGCCAAATCACCCTGCTCCCGATGCAGCGGAGTATACACTTTTATCGATGATGAACCCTTTGCATGCCGCGCCACCCGTATCCGCTGCAGATCTGAACAGATCG
>JAJYSL010000088.1 GCA_021793595.1 Acidobacteriota bacterium | reverse complement strand
GGCAAGGTGCGGATGCGAATCCCGGTAGCGTTGTAAAAGGCGTTGCCGATGGCTGCCGGGGTCGCAATGATCCCGCCCGGCTCGCCAATGCCGGAAGCATCGGTCGAACTCTGGCCAATATAGGACTGGATCAGTTGCACGTCGATCTGGGGGACTTCCCGCGAACCGGCAATTTGGTAGCGATCCAGGTTCGGATTCACCATCAGCCCGTAGTTGGGATCGATCAGGCGATTTTCATATAGCGCATAGGAGATGCCTTGGATGACGCCGCCATTGATCTGGCTAATGGTTTGCCTTGGGTTCATGGGGCGTCCGCAATCGTGCACCGCCAAAATGCGCCTGACCCGGATGAGTCCAATCTCCATATCGACTTCAATTTCAGCGACATCGACACCACCATAGGTTTCGTACGCCTTCTTGTCGTAGTCGGGGATGCGCCGTGCCTGTGCGGAAACCTCGCTGGTGTTCATCTTTGCGGCGGCGCGGCGGAAGCTGACCGGCTGAAACTTGCCGCTCTTGCTGCTCACTTCTCCGTTCGCCAGCACCATGTCATCCGCTGTCGTGCCCAGCGCGGGAGCAACGCTGGCCAGAAATTTCTGCGCCGCTTGCCAGGCCGCGTCGCGCACCGCCGGCGTCAGTGACGCAGTGGTAACGCTGCCCCCGGAGTTGGGTCCAACCGGATAGTTGGTGTCTCCGATCTTTACCGACACCTGCTGCGGCGGCACTCCGAACTGCTCCGAAAGGATCTGCGCCATCACCGTCTTGATGCCGCTGCCGATATCCTGCACGGCGGACAGTACTTCTACAGATCCATCTTGATGCACGCGGACTTCTGCGGCGGAATTCATACTGATGTTGCGATACCAGACCCCCTGCGCGACTCCTACCCCGCGCTTGATATGCCCGCTGTCCGCATTCGGCGTGGCATTGCGTGACTTCCAGATTGCGCTGTTACGAACGATCTCGCGTTCCACCCGGCGCGCGGAATTCCTGTCGATCTTGTCGCGTAGGTCCAGCGGATCCATTTGCAGTCGAATGGCCAGCTCGTCGATCGTCTGCTCCAGCGCGAAAGCGCCCTGCGGATGACCCGGCGCGCGAAACGCCGTTCCCGGACCCGCATTGGTGAAAACGTCGTTCTCTTCCGTGCGCAGCGACGCATATTCGTACATGTTGGTCGCCGGCCCGGCGCAGCCTGCGCCTGTTCCGCAGCCCGCCGTTCCATAGCTCACCAAGTGGATGGCAGTAAGTGTCCCGTCCTTCTTGGCCCCAATTCTCAGCGTCTGGTCGGAGCTGGGACGATTGCCGACCGAAAGCTGCTCTTCCTTGCGATCCAGCATCAACCGCACCGGCGCGCCTGTCTGCTTCGACAATGCCGCGGCCACAACGCCCGGATTTCCCGGGCCGAATTTTGCGCCAAAGCCTCCGCCCATAAATTCTGTGATGACGCGCACCTGGGTCTTGGGAAGCTTGAAAAAGCCGGCCAGTCCCTCCCGCACGCTGGCAGTGCCTTGCGTGGAGGCCCACACGGTCAGCAGGTCCGGTTTCCAGTCCGCCACCACGCCATGGCTTTCCAATGCGTTATGTACCTGCACCTGCGTGGTGTAATGGCTCTCCACCACCACATCGGCATCTTTGAATCCCTGCTCAATATCGCCATGCTTGTTCACCGAAGGTCCGTGGATGTTGCCTGTTTGAGGAACGTCCGCAGCACCGCCGCCGCCGCCCGCGGTTCCCTCCGCATTGGCAGGGCCGGGAAAGACCATGGGAGCACTTGCTTGACGCGCCTGCTCCATGTCCACCACAAAGGGCATTTGGTCGTACTTCACCTTCACCAGCTTGGCCGCATCCTCCGCAATCTGCGGATTGGTCGCGGCAACCGCCGCGATGGGCTGACCGGCATACCGCACGATGGGATACTTCGAAACATCCAGCGAAGGGTTTAACAACTTCGCCGAACCCAGCAGATTCTCGATGACAAACACGCCCTTCACTCCAGGAACTTTCTCGGCTGCGGCGGTATCGACCGAGATGACCTTGGCATGGGGAACGGTCGCATCCACAAATTTCGCGTAAAGCATCCCCGGCAGTTGAATATCGGCCGTGTAGCGCGCGTGACCGCTTACCTTGGCGTGGCCATCCCAGCGTTCAGGCGATTTTCCAATGAACTTCAGGTCCGCGTTGATTGGCAGAACCGGCGGCTCAGTCGTGGGCACCGTACGCGGCTCCTGCCGCAACGTATAACCTGGAACACCGACCGGCATCATCACCGTTTCCATCCCCGCGGGGACCGCATCCGCCGCAGCGTCCAACAATGCGTCCGTGGAGGAAGGTATTTTCGTCGTCGCCATGGTTCTCTCCTACTCGTTGTGGGTGGGTTCTGTAGTGGAAACGCCGGGAACGTCCAGCGTGGCCGCAAAGATCTTCGGATAAGTGCCGCACCGGCAAAGATTTCCGGCGGTTGCGTATCGCACATCCTCCTCGGTCGGCTTGGGATTCCTTTCCAGCAGCGCCGAACACGTCATCACCATTCCAGGAGTACAGAAGCCGCACTGCAAGGCGTCATGCTTGACAAAAGCCGCCTGCACTGGGTGCATCTCACCGTTTTTCGCCAGGCCTTCAATGGTCGTCACCCGATGTCCTACGGCGTCCATGGCCAGCGTCATGCAGCTGTTGATCGGCGTATTGTCCAGCATCACGGTGCAGGCGGAACAGGCGCCGCGATCGCAGACAACCTTGGTGCCGGTCAGTTCCATATTCACCCGCAAGGCGTCCGCCAGCGTGGTGCGGGGTTCGATATGGACGGTTTGTTCCTTGCCATTGACATGCAGCGTGACTGCCACGGGACCCGGCCCATACTCCTTGACGCCATTGTGTTCGCCTCGCGTTGCGGCGACCGCCTCACGACTGAACACCTGCGCGCCCTCCAGCAACGCCGTCCCAGCGGCGGCAACGCCAGCGCCCTTCAAAAATCCGCGTCGCGTGATTCCCTTAGCGGCGGCGCTATCCTTGGCCTGGTGGGTTTCCGCAGGATCGGAATTCTGCGGTGCAGAGGAAGATGAATCGTTGGGCTGCGAAGGAAACTTCGGTCCTGACATTTGTTTCTCCTGTATTCGCATGAAGAAGGAGCTTGTGGCACATCGAGCAACTCGCGTGATTCGTCGAAAACCACCTCAGGCGAGTCGATCCAGCTTAAAAACTTACTTCTGTTTGATTCTTCTGAAAGTGAGCTTCGTGGTCGCTTCTAGTCTGACACTCCAGTGAACAGTTCTGCAACTCTGCCGCGCCTGCTTTTTCGACGCGACATCCCTCGCCGAAGTCTCATTCCAATTTCGTGAAAAGTCATTTTGCCGGATTCGCCTCCACGACTGCGTGCAAGATAGAGTGGTTCAGCCCTTCGATTTTCCGGTCCGGTTTCCCGTCCAGATCGAAAACGACCACCTCGTTTTCGCCTGGTTTCAGCCAGGGCGCGGGAACGTACAGCGTCTTCTGCGGGCCAATGTTCCAGAAACGACCCAGAGCGCGCCCATTCAGCCACACCTCGCCTTTGGTCAGGGCACTCGTATCCAGAAACGTATCCTTTGGCGTGGTCACAGTGAAGCTGGCGCGGTAGAAACAGGCTCCGCGACAGGGCTCTTTGGAGTAGGCCAACTGCTCCGACTTCAACATCGGCAACGGATAGATCTCCCACCCAGTCAACACTTTTTGCGCCAGCTTGACCCGGCCCACAATGCCAGCTCTTTCCGCGGGGAGCGCGGGGCCAAAGTTCACTCGACCCGTGTTCTCCACCAAAACATCCAATTGAGCGTGAGCGGAAGACACGTGTAACGGCAGTTGATATTGCCCCAAACGACGATCCACGGTGCCCACCCGTTTGCCATCGACATAGATTTGTGCGTAATCATGCAGCGTATCGAACGTCAATTCGCCATCGACAGGTCCTTCCAACTGAGTGCGATACAAAATGTATCCGTACGCCTGCCCGAGTGCTTCCATGGAGACCGGCTGCTCGGAGTGCCTCGGTGCCGGCAGCGACTTCCATAGAGACACACCCTCCGCCAGTGAGATTGCAGGCAACGTCATCGCCGGTGACGTCGCAGGAACAGGTGGCGGCGTCAATCCCGTATGCTTCGCGATGATTTCCCGGAAACGATAGTACTTCGGCGTCGGACGGCCGCTTTCATCCAGAGGCGAGTTGTAATCGTAGCTGGTCACATCCGGCTCATAATTCTTACCGTCGGAATTCGCCCCATTCATCCAGCCAAAACTCGTTCCGCCGTGAAACATATACAGGCTCACGGAATACCCCTGGCGCAACATCCAATCCAGGTCCTTCGCTTGCTGATCCGGCGTGTCCGCAGTATGCGGCGCACCCCAGTGATCGAACCAGCCATCCCAATATTCCCCCGTCATCATGGGCCCGTTGGGACGCAGTTGTTTCAGCTTGGCGAATTCTTTCTGCGCGTTTCCCGGCCCAAAATTGATGACCGCCGGCAGCTCCGGCAACGAACCGTTAGGAATATCATCCGCGCCGTCCGCGGTATACAGTTGCGCTTTGGTAAATCCCGCGTCGATCAGCATGTGATGAATGTCTTCCATATAGGCGTGGTCCTTGCCATAGGAGCCATATTCGTTCTCCACCTGGATCGCGATGATCGGGCCACCGTTGCCAATCTGCAAGGGTGCCAGTTGCTTTCCGAGCTGTAGCAGCCATGCCCGGGCCGCCGCCAGAAACTGGGGGTTTCTGGACCGCACCACCATGTTCGGATCCTTCAGCAGCCAGGCGGGAAAACCTCCGAAGTCCCATTCTGCGCAGGAATAGGGGCCGGGGCGCAAAATGACGTACAACCCCTCTTCTTGCGCCTCGCGCACAAATTCCGCAACATCCCGGTTGCCGGAAAAATCGTAGACGCCGGGCTCCGGCTCATGCCAGTTCCAGAACACATAGGTGGTGATCGAGTTCAGCCCCATCGCCTTCGCCATGCGCAGACGGTCGCGCCAGTAGGCTCGCGGAATTCGCGCATAGTGCATCTCGCCGGAGACGATCTGGAACGGTTTGCCATCCAGGAGGAACTCCCCATGCCCTGCCACGAACGTGTGCGGCTGCGTTCTTGTAGCCGCGAACGAGGGTACGGCGGTAACCATACCGCAAAGCAACACAGACCACGCGCAGGCGCGCCGAAGAGCCATCATTCAAAATCTCCTTCTCGCTGCAAGTGGGAAGCTGCCTCGCTGCCCATACGGGTCGCAAACGTTCGCATCTACTTGCCCCCAAAAACTTTCCCGTGAAAATGTCTGCGCTTTTTAGCCTACTCCAGCTAGACTGGTGCCCAAGGATTTCAGCCCGGGTTTTCGGAGACGAGGAAATCACATGACAGCGATGGAAGCAGCCATGCAGCAGCCTGGGGAATCTACCGGCCTCAGTCAGGTGGAACGTGTTGTTGACGCTTTTGTCGCGCCGACAAAAACCTTTACCGACATTCGCAGAAATGCAAGCTGGTGGCTTCCTTTCCTTTTGAGCATTCTCGTCAGTTTGGCGTTTGCCTCCTCCATTGACCACAAGATTGGTTTCGACCAGGTCGCTCAAGCCACCATTGACCGCAACGCGCAAGCGCAACAGAGCATGAGCAATCTGACCGATGCACAGCGAGACCAGGCCATCCATAGGATTGCCAGCTTTACCCGGGTGGTCAGTTATCTCTATCCCTTGCTCGGTCTGATCTTTGCCCTGATTTGTGCCGGCATCCTGATGCTGACTTTCAATTTCGGACTAGGTGCCAAAGGCAGTTACAAAGAATACCTGGCAGTTTGGTTCTATGCCGGACTGCCCTTTCTCATTAAGTTCCTACTGGCGGCAATTGCCATCTTTGCCGGAGTCAACGCGGAGCAATTCGACATCAACAATCCCGTCGGGACCAACGTGGGCTGGTATCTCTCCTCGGATGGCCCGCTGTGGGTGCGCACCCTGTTTTCTTCCGCCGACATCTTCACGCTGTGGGTGGTATTGCTGTTGATTCTTGGCTGTTCCACCATCGCTCGGGTCAAGCGCAGCAGTGCCGCCATCGTCATCATCGGTTGGTGGGTGCTGATTATTCTGGGTTACACAATCATGGCCGCAATCCAGAGTTAGTCGAATCCGGGTATCCGCCGATTGCATCGAACCATGGAGTGAGGGTGTGCTCGGATGAGTGAGTGGGTCAGATTGTGCGGTCGGAAGGAACTTCCAGCCGAAGCCGAGGCAAAGGAATTCTCCGTTCAGGGCCACACGCTGTGCGTGGCCACGCTGAAGGGAGTTCCCTGGGCGCTCGATAATGTTTGCCCCCATCGCGGTGGCCCGTTGGCCGAAGGCACCATTGAACACGGCAAAATTGTCTGTCCCTGGCACCAGTGGAAATTCGATCTGGCCACGGGAGAAGCCACGCACTCCCCGGCCACGAAAGCAACCCGCTATCGGCTCCGTCTTCAGGATGACGACATCCTGGTGGAACTCTAAGAATTGGATCTCACTGGAAATGCGATCTCAATGTCGCGTCCAAGCTTCGACGTCTCGATCGGAGGTGCAATCATGATTGCACCCTATGTTTTAGAGCGCCAACAGTGGGTTCCCGCTTCGCTTGACGAAGTATTTCGTTTCTTCTCTGCAGCCGGCAATCTCGAGTTGCTCACTCCGCAATGGCTGCGTTTTCAGATCCTCACGCCTCAGCCCATTTCGATGTTCCCCGGCACGTTGATCGACTACCGCCTGCATTGGCACGGAATTCCCATGAGATGGCGAACCGAGATCGCCGCCTGGCAGCCACCGCACGCTTTTGAGGATCTTCAACTGAAGGGGCCCTACAAGCTGTGGCGCCATATCCATCGCTTTCAGGCTGTAGACGGAGGCACGCTCATCCTTGATCGTGTGGAATATTTGCTTCCCTTTGGAGTTGTAGGCCGGATGGTGCATGCGTTTTCTGTGCGGAGAAATGTAGAGAGTATTTTTGCATTCCGCGAGCGGAAGGTCGAACAAATCTTCGGCTCGGGTCACACGCGTCAGCCCTAGCTCGATTTCCGAAGAGCCCTCATTCCGTTCCCGCAGTCAAGACGTTCGGACATTTCGCCTGCATCCACTGACGATAGGTCATCTTGTCGCGCCGAGGATTAAATTCTTTCCCCGGGCACACCGGGCATCCGACCGCTTGGCGTAACTGATCGCTCCAGGAAGAATGTCTTTCGCGCCCATTCGGATCCCACAAGTCCTGAGTGCTGTCTTCTGAGGAAGCCAGGGAAACGGTGTAATTGGGAGAGAGGCCCTGCGTCCAATCCGCAGCCGGTTGCTCCGGCGCTTCGCCTCCCTGCACGCTGTAAGCAGAGGTGCAGGCCACGGTTCCGCCTTTGCCATCGCTACAGGTTGCGGAGGCGCTGCGTTTGGGTCTGCTATGGGCGTTGCCCAGTGACTGGGCCTTGGGCTGCGCACCAAAAACATCCGAACCGCCGCCTGAATCGCCGCCAACAAAAGGCAGGGCGATTCCCACTTCCAAAATTGCGTCGGCCTGTTTGGGACTGGAAACAGTCGTCAGGCAGGTATCCTGATCCAACCGCGTGGTCGCAGCGTTCGCCATCACCGGCGTAGCGGCATCCACGTACACTTTGCGCACCGGTTTTCCCTCCGGCGTCGTCACAGTTCTTTCGGCCTTCCTTGCCCAGCCCGCCCCAGGAACGCAACTGAACAGTAGAATTCCGAAAAGAATGGGCACTATCGACGAAACCGCCAACCTGGCCGAAAAAACGTTTCCTCGCACGTTCAGCCTCGCTCGCGTCATCAATATCCCGTCTGGCTCAACCGGAAATATTTTCCAGCGCGGCCAGAGTTTTGTCCAGACTTGCAACGTTCTCCACATTCAGACAGGTCCGGGTAGAATGCAGCGGGCGCATCAGCCCACAAAGCACCTTGCCCGGCCCCACTTCAATAAAGTGCGTCACATCCGCCGCAATCAATTGCCGCTCACACTCCACCCAGCGAACAGCCCCGGTCACCTGGCGAATCAACGCATCGCGCGCGCCATTGCTGGTCGCGACCCAGGACGCATCGACGTTCGAAACCACGCTCAGCTTCGGCTCATGAAATGCCGTCGCCACCAGATCGCGCGCCAACCGATCCTGCGCCGGCTGCATCAATGCGCAATGAAACGGCGCACTCACCTTTAACGAAATCGCGCGTTTCGCGCCGCGCTCTTTACATTTCGCGGAAGCCAATTCCACCGCCGCCGCCGCGCCGGAAATCACAGTCTGCTCGGGGGCATTCAAGTTCGCCGCCGCAACCACCTCGCCCGATTCCTTGGCTGCATCGGCGCAAGCGCGAATCACCTCATCCGCGCTCATTCCCAGAATCGCCGCCATCGCGCCAACGCCCTCAGGCACCGCTTCCTGCATGTAACGCCCGCGATTGCGTACCGTCCGCACAGCGTCGGCGAACGATAGCGTCCCAGCGGCAACCTGCGCGGAGTATTCTCCCAGCGAATGCCCGGCGGCGAAATGGCTGCGCACGCCTCGTTCCGCCAGCACCCGCAATGCCGCCGTGGAGACGGTCAAAATCGCAGGCTGCGCATTTTCCGTCAGCCGCAGCTCTTCTTCCGGTCCCTCAAAACACAGGCGCGAAATAGAAAATCCCAGTGCTTCGTCGGCCTCTTGAAACACCGCCCGCGCCACTGGAAATGCGTCGTACAGCTCGCGGCCCATCCCAACAGCCTGCGATCCCTGGCCCGGAAAAAGAAATGCAATAGTTTTGTTTAGGTTTTTGGTCGTACTCATAAGGTCTGTTTATTCCGCCGGCGCGCCGTTCAAGGCCACCAGGCCTTGTTCGATATGCGCATTCACGTTGGCCTGCGCAAATTCCGCCGCCACGCGAATACCGTTCATGATGGCGCGATCGTTTGAGGAGCCATGCCCCACGATGCACACCCCGCGCACGCCCAGCAGCGGAGCGCCGCCGTATTCCGACTGATCCAACCGCTTCTTAAAGTCGTTGAATGCCTTGCGCGAAAGCAGCGCACCCACCTGCGCGGTCACCGTGGAGGTCAAGGATTCCCGCAGCGATTCCCGCACCAGCCGGGCCAATCCTTCCGACGTCTTCAGCGCCACGTTGCCGATGAATCCATCGCAGACCACCACATCCGCCTGGCCGTTATAAATGTCGCGACCTTCCACATTGCCTAGAAAATTCATAGGCAGTTGCTGCAGCAGCGGAAAACTCTCCCGCGTCAGCTCATTGCCTTTGCCTTCTTCTTCTCCAATCGAAAGCAGCCCCACGCGCGGACACGCAACTTTCAGAACGGCGCGGGCATAGATTTCGCCCATCACCGCAAACTGCTCCAGATTTTTCGGCCTGCAATCGACGTTGGCTCCTACATCCAACAGCAGACACGGCTTGCCTGTGCTGGTCGGCAGCACCGCCACCAGCGCCGGACGATCCACGCCCGGCAGCGTGCCCAGCACCATCTTCGCCGTCGCCATCGCCGCGCCCGTGTTGCCCGCCGTCATAAATCCGGCGGCCACACCTTCGCGCACCAGCTTCAGGCCCACGCGCATCGAGGAGTCGCGCTTTGAGCGCACCGCCTGCACAGCCTTTTCGTCCATGCCGATCGCTTCACTGGCCTGAACAATTTTTATGGGAAGATGACGCTCCCCCGCGCGACGCATCTGCTTCGCCAGCAGCGGTCGCAGCGTGCGCTCCTGGCCCACAAGATGGACCCGCACCTCCAGCAGCCGACACGCCAGGATTGCGCCGCGAATTTCCGGCTCAGGCGATTTGTCGGAACCCATGGCGTCAAGCGCTATGTCAATCAGCATGGATGGTTGAGCGGCTATTTCTCTTCTTTATTGAGAGCGATGACTTCCCGGCCCTTGTAGGTGCCGCATTTCGGGCACGCATGGTGCGGCAGCTTGCGCTCGTGGCAGTTGGGACATTCAGAGAGCGACTGCGTCGTAAGAAAGTCGTGCGAACGCCGCTTGGCGGTGCGTTGTTTGGAGTGGCGTCGTTTCGGATTCGGCATGGAAATTCCCTTTCCCCGCCGCTCGTCCCTCTCCTCTCGATCGCACGCCCCGCAAGGCGCTATTCCGGTGAGAGTTCACAAGGCGGGTGCAACAAACTTTATAGAATTATGGCTTGTCCTGGCTGCGAACGATCTGCGGCTGCAATGCCTTCAGCTGGTTCCAGCGCGGGTCGGTCGAAGCGGTCGCGCAATCGCAGGGATCCGTATTCCGGTTCCGGCCACACTCCGGACAAAGCCCTTTGCAGTCTTCGCGGCAAAGGTTCTTGGCTGGAAGCGCCAGAAGGATCTGCTCGCGCAGCACATCTTCAAGCAATAAACCGTCTCCTTCATAGTAGCCGATTTCGGTCTCCGATGTGGAAATCGCGCGGTCCGTATTGTCCACATCCGCCCCCGCGGGACGAAATATCAGGTCGAACGTGGCCTCAATCGGCTGCGAAACCGGCTCTAGGCAGCGGGCGCAGGCCACTTCCATGCGGGTTTCCAGGCTGCCCCGCACCCGGATGTCCTCCACAATATTGGCGGGACCGCGATGCTCCTTCAGCAGGTCGGCGCGGCCTCGGGCGTGCAGCACCCCCACCTGCTGCATATCGTCCACAAAATCAATGCTTCCCGGAGCAAGAGATTCATCAAAATCGATGGCCTGCCGTTCAAGATCGGCAACGAGGAACTTCATCGCGATGCCTCCAGGCGAGTGAGAATTTCGAGCCGCGCATCCAAAAATTCCCCCGCGCAGCCCTCTCCCTCGACACTAATTCCCCCACCCCCGCCAGTCAATCGCGTTGCATCAATGTCATTGGGTACATACGCCACCCGCCATTTCCGTTTCCCGGCGCGAATTCAACGCCGCCCAACTGCAACGCAGTGAGTTACCATCCAACAATAATCCCATTCAAGCCAACAAAAGGCTTCAATGGAGCACGCAGTAAACGTATTCCGATGTCCGACACCCTTGATATCGCCGAACGTAGTACAAGAATGGCCCGCGTCAGAAGTCGCAACACACGTCCTGAAATGGCGGTGCGAAAGCTTGTCTATGGGATGGGATTCCGTTATCGACTGCATTCTCGTTCGCTTCCAGGCACGCCCGACCTCGTTTTCGCGGGACGACATAAGATTATTTTCGTCCACGGATGTTTTTGGCACCGTCATATGGCCAAATCCTGTAAGCTGGCCCGTCTTCCAAAGACCCGGCTGGATTTTTGGTTCCCGAAACTCGACGGAAACCGCAAACGTGATCGAAAAATCAAATCGGAACTCCGCGCTGGCGGTTGGAGCATTTTGGTCATTTGGGAATGTCAACTTAAAAATCTTGCTTCCCTTTCACGGAGAGTGCGATCATTCTTGGAAGCATCATGAAGTCGATTGAACTGTTTTCGGGAGCGGGGGGTCTCGGCATGGGCCTCCACGAAGCTGGCATACACCCAGTTGAAGTTATCGAGCGTGATTGCTGCTGTTGCGAGACCATTCGGGAAAACCAGAGATTGGCGGTTTCAGCCGTTAAAGGATGGAAGGTGTTACAGTGCGACGTGGCAAAGTTCGATTACATGAAATATGAGAACAAAATAGATGTAATTTCAGGTGGACCACCTTGTCAGCCATTTTCGATGGGTGGTAAGCACGCAGCAAACAATGACAGCAGAGACATGTTTCCTCAGGCCATTCGTGCTATTCGCGAGGTGCGGCCGAGGGCATTCATCTTCGAAAATGTAAAGGGTATAACCCGCCTTTCATTCCGCAACTACTACCAATATATCCAGCTCCAAATGGAGCACCCCACGATTGTACGAAGGGCAACTGAATCATGGAAAGACCACCTCTGCCGGTTGGAGCGTCACCACACCAGCGGTAAGCGCGGCGACCTGCATTACCGGGTGGTTACTCGGCTGGTTCATGCGGCCAATTATGGAATTCCTCAAAAACGCGAGCGGGTGTTCTTCGTCGGATTTCGAGATGACCTAGGAATTGCGTGGACATTTCCTGATGAAACACACTCCAGTGAATCTCTTATTTGGGACCAGGTTGTGACGGGAGCTTACTGGGACAGGCATAGAGTCTCCCGGAAGGAACGCGGGATCGCACCACGGCTTCGCCCGAAAACAGAAAGTCTCCTGTTCAAGCCACCAACTCTTGCTTGGAGAACGGTAAGAGACGCTCTAATTGGCTTGCCTGATCCCGAGAAGGAACCTGAAGAATCAAAACAATATCGAAACCATACATTTCAGCCAGGAGCGCGCCCTTATGCCGGCCATACCGGTAGCCCGTTGGACGAACCAGCAAAGACACTGAAAGCGGGTGTCCATGGGGTACCCGGCGGCGAAAATATGCTCGTTCGATCCGACGGTACAGTTCGGTACTTTTCTGTCAGGGAGAGCGCGCGATTGCAAACCTTCCCGGATGAATATAAATTCCATGGCTCCTGGACAGAGAGCATGCGGCAACTCGGAAACGCAGTTCCGGTTGAGCTTGCGCGCTTCGTGGGCAGCACTGTGGTCGACCAACTAGCAAATTTATAAGGACGATAAGAGTGCCACCCGGATATCGTGAATTTGAATTTGATCTGCCGCAGGCTCTTCTTGCTCATCTAATACAAGCTTTCGACACGATGGAGCCCGGTCCACTAACTCCTGAAGTTGTGGAGTTGATCCCGGAAGCGCAGGGCGTATATCAGCTATTTCATCGGGACACACTCGTTTACATAGGAAAAACGGACGCGCAATCTGGGCTTCGTCAACGGTTGAGCCGACATGCTTGGACTGTTCAACATCGCAAGAATCTCGACCCCTTAGAGGTCAGTTTCAAGGCCATCCGAGTGTATGTGTTCACCGCCATCGACCTTGAAACACAATTAATCAAGCACTATAAAAGCACCGCAAGCGTGGCTTGGAATTTCAGCGGGTTTGGCTCGAACGATCCTGGACGCGAACGTGATACCACCAACGCGAGGCCTGAGGGCTTCGACGCGCAGTTTCCAGTGGATTTGGACAGGCAAACTTCGATCATGATGGAACCTTCGAGCAGCGCTCAAGATGTGCTCGTGGCACTCCGCAAGAGCCTGCCTTATACCCTGCGCTTCGAGGCTGCGGCTCGCGGCAGAAGAAAAGCCCATCCAGACCTAGAATCCACTAAAATTTTGCCACTTGCAGATCCATACACTGCCCGTCAGTTATTGGTACATGTCGTTCGAACCTTGCCGAGTGGTTGGCAAGCGACTCTTCTTCCAGGACGCGTGATTATTTACAAAGAGCAGCGCGACTATGAATTCGGCGAGCCCATCGCCCGGTCATAAAGTTCACTGCCGGGTGCCGGGTGCCCCATTCAAGCCTTCCTTTGGCTTGAGTGGGAGTGAGAATTCGGACACCCGAATGTCACGCTCTTGGGACCTGAAATCGACCTCACCCGCCTATTTCGAGCCTTCCTACAACATGGCTCCACAGAGCTTCCAGCCGGTCGTGCGACTTGCCCCGGAGACGGGTGAGCGTGAACTGACAGTCATGCGGTGGGGCTAGTTCCGTTTTGGTCGAAGGATGACAAGGCCGCATTCAGCGCACCCCACGCTGAGCGAGGCCATGCTGGACGGGTAGGCGCGGTCGAGAGCATGACGATGAACGCGTAGGAAGCGCGGCCAAAGCCGTCATTCTATGTTTTGCGCGCGGCCATCGGCGGGCCAAGAATCGTAATGCCGTAGTGCAACGAGATGGCGTTGAGCCCTGCAACGTCGTTTGGGTCTGCCATCAGCTTCTCGGCAAGCTCGGCAAAATAGTTTTCGATGCCTCCGGGCCGGGCAACGACCAACATTCTCGCCTCGTGGTTCGTCGTGTTCTGGAAGACGTGAGGAATGTTCGAGGGCGCGTGGACGAAATCTCCGGGATTGGTGGAGATTTGTTTCCCGCCAACTTCAAAAAGAAACTCACCGCTGAGGATGTAGAAGAACTCCTCGAATTCGTGCGAGTGGAGCGGGGGTCCGTGACGCGCCGGGCTCACGTCTTCGAGAATGGAGATGGGGCATGTACCGGAACCGGCTGCGAGCTTGACGAAGGTTTCCTTTCCGACAAAGCGAATTGGCGCTCCGGTTAGGCTCTCACCGGAGCGCACAATCACTTGCTGCGGCGCGGAAGGGGAAGCGTCCGCACGAACGACCTTAGACTCCATGATGCAACCTCCGGCGCAAGCATAGCACTCCGCTGTGGAAGGGTCGAGTCAATTCACAGCCGGGTGCCGGGTGCCCATTCAAGCCTTCCTTTGGCTTGAGTGGGAGTGACAATTCAGGCACCCTCAGTCACGCTCTCGCGGCCTGAAATCGACCTCATCCCACCCTCAGCATCACCGGGTGCCCCATGTCTCGATTTTGAGACATGGGATCGTAGGATGTTGGCATGGCGAACGACGGTCCGGTACCAACTGGCACCGCACCCACTCGGCAAGATCCCACATCTCAGAATCGAGATGTGGGCCACCCGCCAATCTATACCGTCGGCTGCCCCAAGCCTCGTCCGCAGCGGCGGAAGAGTCAACAGCAAACTCATCCAGTCCCCCTATAATCATTTGCGGTGATAGCAGTGAGTGTTTACAACGCAAAGGATGAACCTCTGTGAAAAACATAACCGGTGTGGCTCCGTTGTTCAGAGAATTCAAGCGTCATCTACATCAGGAAAGGGAAAGGATAGCCCCTCTTCAACTCGTCGGGAAGCTCGAGGATTACCTGACGAAGGAGTTCGCAAGCGTGATTATCAAAGAATCCGGAGGTCTGGTTCTTCCCATCGGGAACTTCGGACACATTGCGGATGGTGGCCGTATCGATTTGGTACTCACGAAAGGTAATGTCTCCAAAGCATTGGATAAGCAGTCTTGGAAAAAGCTGAATCCTCTTCGAGTCTACGCTCTGGTCGAACTGAAATACGTCCGCAATAGGCATCGGGCAACGTTTTCAGATGCTACGGACGAGACATCAAGCGCACTCGGAAGTTTACACCGGCAGCTCGGGAAGAAAATTGAAGACAAATACGCTGGACTGTCGGTCAACCTAAACGCAAAGAAGTTCAAACTGTACGGCGTGGTGTTCGCCTCGTTTGTCTGTCGCAAAGGGGAGAATTTTCCGGAAGGAAAGCTCGATCGTAAGCACTTTATCGAGAAGACAAAAAAAGCCGCGTCGGATAGGTTTCAATCGCATAATTTCAAGGCTACCGTCTTGAAGCCCGTCTACACCGACGTTCCCGTCCGGGTTCTCAAAGGGAAGTACCTCGTCTCTCTTTACGCGGGATTATGGAGGATCAAGTTGCTCCCGACCGGCGACAAGTTAAAAGGCACACCAATCAGCGAAGCCTGACCGTTTGCTCAAGTTTCGTCCGCAGTGAGATGCGGCCCGGTACCGGATGGTTCTCCGCTTCATCACGCGGCCAGCGGCTTGATCTTCCGGCGTTTTCGCTGCGAAGCTTCCCACCAATCCCGCTGCAATTGCGCCTTCGAGAAGAAATCCGGCGACAGAGAAAATACCTCGCCCAGACGAATGCTGAGGTCCATAGTGACGGCGGTGCGGCCATTCAGAAAACGCGAGATCGTGGCCCGGGCCACGCCGATATGTTCGGCCAATTCCGTCGCAGAATGAGCTCCCTTGAACTCTCGCAGCAGTTCACCGGGACTTGCCGGGTTGTGCATCGTCGCAGCCATCGTCAGCCTCCGCTCCTTAACCCATTATGGGTGGATGACCCGTAACAGTCCGTGGTGCAAGTAGCTAAATTCCAGATGGGCGGAGATCTCAATCGGCGGAGCGGTAGCTGCCGAAAAGGGCGAGCATTGGGGCGGTGCGGGATTCTGCCGCGCCATCCCGTCGATGGCGGCATGTGAGCCACTCAAGAAGGCGCAAAATGAGACTTGCAGCGCGGCCCTTCAGCTCTCGCGGCGTTCCCGCTCCCAGCATTTTCCGCAACACCAGGCTGATATTGAACGCACCGACGTGGATCAGCAGCCGCTTCA
>JAJYSL010000087.1 GCA_021793595.1 Acidobacteriota bacterium | reverse complement strand
CACTGAGTATTCGATTGCCGCCGATGGCGCGCTCGCGTTCATTTCCAGGAAGTCCTCCTCGACCGACAGCTCGCCCGCGGCGCTGATGCAGGACAAAAGCGGCAAATTTGTCGTTTCCACTTCCAAAAGCGCGGTCCCAAATCTAGCATCGCAATAGTGACACGTCAGGCGTCCACATCGAGGGTCGCAAGGATGCTGTTGCGTGGCGGCGCGCCGGTGCGTCCGCAAAGCCCGGCTCATGAGTAAAATGAGGTATGGCTTCACCGAGACAACGGGCTCGATCAATCGTCCAATCCGGTCGCGCTTGGGTGGTCAGCGCGTTTTTTGCAGCAATCGTTCTGACGGCAACGACGGGGTGCAGCAGTTTTTTTGTTCCTCTCTGTCAGGAGTACAATACATGCGGTGTGCCTCCCGGAAGCGGTGGTACCGGAACCTATAGCTCCTACGCGTATGTAGCCAATGCAACCTTGGGAACGTTGGCAGGTTTTCCGGTTCCGGCAGCGACATTCACAACGTTGACGGGTGCAAGCTACAACATTGGAACTTCGCCAATCGCGCTCGCAGCTACTCCGAAGGGGACTTTCCTCTACGTGGCGCTCGACACGGGCGCAGTCTTCGTCTATACGATTGGGACCAACGGGGTCCTGACCTTGGGCAACAATTCCAGCCCTGTTGCCTCGACGCTGAATGGAACCGGTATGTCGATGACTGTGGACCCAAGCGGCAATTGGCTGTTCGTCGTTTCCAGCAGTATCGATGCGCTGCTTGAGTATCAGATCAATACCTCGACTGGGGGCTTGACACAAGTCGGCCAGACGACCGGGATCCCTCTCAATCCCGGCAATCCAACCCAGGTATACGTCACCCCGAACAATCAGTATGTGTATGTCGGCCTGGGGCTCGGCGGTATGGATGGATTTACGTTCAACAGTTCTACCGGAGTGGTCGGCAATCAGATCCATCTGGCAACGCTTGGCGCGGCCTCCGATAACGCGATTGCCTCCGACAACAAATCAGCTTATTTGTTTATTGGCGAAGCAGGCCAAGGGATTCGTGTGTTGACGATTGGAACGGGGGGGGCTCTGAAGGAAGTTACCGGTTCGCCATTTGCTTCGCAACTTGGCCCGCAGTCCATTGTCGTGGACCCAAGCAACACCTACGTGTACGTCGCAAATCGCACAGCCAATGTCATCACGGGATATACGCTGGGAACGGGCGGCACGTTGACCCCGTTGAGCAGTTCGCCATTTTCCACGGGTTCTCAGCCGACTGAGATGGCGCTCGATTCCACCGGTAAGTATATATTTGTGATCAATTCCGGAGGCTCACCAGATCTGCAGGTCTTCAGTTTCGACGCGACGACCGCAGGCAAGCTGGACCTCGTCACTTCTGTTGCAACCGGAACCGATCCTGCGGGCGCAGTCGCATTGTCAGTCGTCCCATAATGGCGGCATTGTGGAAGATATCCGCTCAAGCTGGTTCCGATTGCGCGTAAACTTAAGCTTCTTCCTCTGTGCATTTTATGTCGGACTTTTTTCGCCAGTTTTTGCCTTCCCTCAATTCGAGTCAATCTGCCAGATCTGGTTGGAATGTGTCCGCTCGTAAGTCATCCGTTCGAGCTGTGCTGGTCTTCAGCCTGTTGGCGTTGCTGTCCGGATGCAGCCATTTCCACCGAGCTTCCTCTGCGGAGTATGTCTACGTTTCCGTGAAGCACATGTATTTGCGGGATCGTGTTGCCGTGGTAGCGAACCGAGTGGCTGAGGTGAAAAACGGCGAGCGGCTCACGGTACTGCAGCACATCCCGCGATTTATGAAAGTGAAAACGCCGGATGGAGCAGTGGGATGGATTGAGGAACATGCGGTCATTGATCAGAATGAATATGACGCGTTTCAGAATCTGGCGAAAGAACATGCCTCTCAGACACCGGTGGCAACGGCGGTGCTCTACAACGAGCTGTACATGCACCTGGCGCCTGGCCGCACCACCCAGCGCTTCACGCTGCTGGCTCCGAACACGAAGGTTACGATGCTGGAGCGCGCCTCGGTGCCGCGATATGCCGCGAGCAACGTGCTCGGGTTGCCCACAGCCGCAGTCAAAGCCCCGCCTGCCCGTCACGAAAAGGTTCACAAGGAAAGCTTTGCATCGCGTTTTGCCCCCGCCGTTCCCATGGAAGACTGGTGGCTGGCGCGAGATAGTGCCGGGCACACAGGATGGATGCTGGCGCGCGATTTCCAGGTGGACGTGCCGGACGATGTTGCGCAATATGCGGAAAGTGAACGAATGGTAGCCGCGTATATTCTGCGAACTGTCTCCGACCCTGACTCCGGCAAGCCGAATGGACAGGTTCCGGAATATCTGACGGTGCTGACTCCATATAAACAGGGGCTGCCGTTTGACTTTGACCAGGTGCGTGTTTTTACCTGGGACACCCGTCGCCATCGCTATGGAACGGCGTTTCGCGAGCACGATATTGTCGGGTTCTTCCCAGTCAAGGTTACGCCTGGGGACCCGAACGATCCCAACGGACCGGAGCCGACATTCAGCTTCCAAATGGCAGAGGGCGACAATGTCAGCCTCGATCCGGAAACCGGGAGGCCGCACGCGGCAGCACTGAAGACCGTCACCTACCGGATGGAAGGGAACCTGGTGCGGCCCGTATTGGCCGCCGGAGTCAAGACCTCGCCGACAGGGAATGGGGCTGTCCGCTCTCGAGCGACACATCCGGGTCGGCGTCATCGGCGTCACTAGCGCGATCTGTTGTTGCACCGCGAGAATTCTCGATTGCATTTCAGCTATAGAGATTGGAGACCCCCGTGAAACGACGTCAGTTCTTAACTTCATCGCTAGCCGCATCGGCCTTCGCGCTGGCCGGCAAAGCGTCAGATGCGCAAGTCGCCTCGAACGGGACACCCCGCGAATATTACGAACTTCGCCAGTACCACATGCAGAATGGGCCGCAAACAAAACTGACCGATGCGTACGTTTCAGATGCGTTGATCCCGGCGCTGAATCGGCTGGGGATCTCGCCGGTCGGGGCTTTTACGCTGACGCTGGGGCCACAGACGCCGACGTTGTATGTGCTGCTTCCCAGCATTCGGCTGGAGACGCTGGTGACCGCACAACTGCAGCTGGTGCAGGATGCAACCTTTATGAAGGCGGCCGAGCCTTTCTGGAATGCGCCCGCGAACCAACCAGCATACGTAAGGGTGGAAAGCTCGTTGATGATTGCGTTTGAGGGGCAACCGAAATTGACGGTTCCCCCAGTAACTGCCCAGCATGGGAAGCGCATTTTTCAACTGCGCACCTACGAAAGCCCCAGCAATCAGGCGCATGTCCGCAAGGTAGAGATGTTTCACAGCGGCGAGTTCGATGTGTTCCAGCGAGCCGGATTCTGGCCGGTATTCTACGGCGATGTCCTGGTGGGACCGCGCTTGCCGAAGCTCACCTATATGTTGAGCTATCCGGATTTGGGGGAGATGAATGCCAAGTGGGCCGCCTTCGGAGCCGATCCGCAGTGGAAGAAATTGACCAACTCGCCTCGGTTTAACTTTGAGGAGATCGTCAGCAACATTACGAACCTGGTGCTGACTCCCACATCCTACTCGCAGATATAAAAGCTGTCGTTTCTTCGATTCGAAACGGTTCGAAGAAAAGTGTACGATGGATTTCCAGCCTTTACTCGACGCTGGATTTGCGAGGATAATAGCGCCAGCGAAAGGATTCCCGGAGGTCGCCATGACAGATCGAATTTCGAGACGAGAGTTTCTGGAGAAGACGGCGGTGGCGGGCGCAGCGGCAGTGGTGCTGGGCAGCCAAACAGTGGAAGCAGCCGGGGCCATGCAGACCCGCATTCTCGGCAAGACTGGCGCGCGCGTTTCCATCGTTGCCCTGGGTTGCGGCAGCCGTCTTTTGGCCTACGGCAATGAAGAGGCCGGGGTGAACGTGTTGAATCACGCGCTCGATGCCGGGATCAGTTATTTCGATACCGCCTACGGATACGGTGACGGACAAAGCGAAACCTGGGTGGGGCAGGTCGCCAAAACTCGGCGCAAGGAATTCTTCCTGGCGACGAAAGTGGAGCCTCGCGATG
Source organism: Acidobacteriota bacterium (assembly GCA_021793595.1). Next base: position 11,957 of record JAJYSL010000087.1, on the reverse strand, counting down.
GCGATGCGGCGATGCGTATCCTGGACGGCACCTTGAAGCGACTCCAGACCGACCAGGTCGATCTGATTCACGTGCATGGCCTCCAGGGTGCAGACGATCTGGCAAAAGTTGAAGCCAAGAATGGCGTAATGAATGTGCTCTACAAATTGCGCGAGCAGAAGGTCACTCGCTTCATCGGAATTACCAGCCACTACAACCCGGCGGTGTTGAAGACTGCCATTGAGCACAACGATATTGACTGCGTTCAGATGGCTTTGAACGCGGGTATGCAGGGGATGCCGCTCGGTCCGCACGACGGCCTGAATTTATCCAAAGCGATGAGCTTTCAGGATGTCGCCCTGCCGGCAGCGCGCAAGAAGAACTTGGGCATTCTTGCGATGAAGGTGATGGGGCAGGAGGGCTTGCTGGGTCCAGGTCCGGATAAGAGCGACGCGGGCCATCTGCTGCGCTATACGCTCAGTCTGCCGATTGCCGCGGCTGTGGTGGGGATGCCGACGCTACAAATGCTGCAGCAGAATGTCGCGTGGGGGAGAAGCTTCACTCCGATGTCGAAGTCGCAGATGGTTGAATTTTCGAATCGCATCTCCGCGGGAAATAAGCTGGCGCTGGATCTGAAATTCAGCAATCACAGAGACGCGTAGAAGCGTCGAGGTTAGACCGGCGAGATCGATTCGGCTAACTCAGGAACGCAGCGATGGCGGCGACGACACGTTGTTGCTCCTCCAGGGTCAACTCAGGAAACATGGGCAGCGCGAGAACTTCCTTGGCGGCGCGTTCGCTTTCCGGAAATGCACCTTCTCTATAGCCGAGGTCGGCAAAAGGCTTTTGCAGATGCAGTGGAACAGGGTAATACACCTCGGATCCGATGCCGCGCTCGGCAAGAAACGCCCGCAGCGCATCCCGGCGTGGAGCGCGAATCACATATTGATGGAAGACGTGGGTTCCGCGTGGATCGACGTATGGCAGAACTATGCCGCGTTCCGGATACGGACCGGTTTCCGCCAGGCCCTGTTGCGTAAATAGTTTATTGTAGATTTTTGACCGCTCTTGTCGCGCCCGATTCCACCCCTCGACGTAACGAAGTTTCACCAGCAACACAGCGGCCTGAATCGTGTCGAGGCGGCTATTCCAGCCGATTTCTTCATGGAAATAGCGTTCGCGCATGCCATGCACGCGGAGGATTCGCGCGCGATCGGCAAATCGGTCGTTTCCGGTGGTCAGAAGCCCTGCATCCCCATAGGCGCTCAGGTTTTTTGTGGGGTAGAAACTGAAAGCGGCCAAGTCTCCGAGACTGCCGGCAGGTCGGCCATTCCAGGTGGCTCCGAAAGCCTGGGCTGCGTCTTCAATCAGGAGAACGCCAAACTTCTGCTGCAACTGTGTGAATTGCTCCCAATCCGCACATTGCCCGTACAGATGGACCGGAAGGATGGCGCGCATGCGGGCGTCTTTAGGAAGGTTCTTCAGCGTTGTCGCGACCTGTGCCGGGTCCAGGTTGTATGTTTTGGGGTCGATGTCGGTTAAGATTGGCCGCGCTTCCACCCGGAGGATGGAGCTCACGGTCGAGAAAAAGGTAAAGGGGCTGGTCAGCACCGCGTCGCCGCGACGAATCTGGGCAGCGGCCAGCGCAAGCCATAATGCGTCTGTGCCGGACCCACAGCCGATGCCGTGCGCTACATCACAAAACCGGGCGGCGGCGGCTTCAAATTCCTGGACCTGCTGGCCGAGAATGAAGTGCTGGCTGTCACATACCTGTTCAATTGCCGTCAGAATTTCTGTACGAACTTGCTGATATTGGCGCGAAAAGTCCAGCATGGGCACATTGCTGGCGGCATTGCGGACGGATATGGGGCTGGACGGCACATTTCATGCTAGCACCGTCCCCGGCAGCAAGAGAGATGCCGCCTGGATCCCGGGACAACGGCGCCAACTTGGGACGACGAACTGGCCGGCTGAGCGAACGCTGCAAGTTCCAGCCGGATGAAAAGCGCACAGGGAGAGTCAGTCCATGAAACGCCGATCACGAGTTCTGCATCCAAATTCAAAGCCATATTCTGTGCGGTATTCGACTACCTTCTGGCGATATTGCTCAAATTCATAGACAATACTGGCACGGTGCAGTTGCGCCCGCCATTGGGCAGGATGAACCGGGATGGCTGTAGAACTTGCAGATGGGTGTCTGTCCGCCCGCTTTGAGCAACGTGCTTTGAACCACTCGCAGTCAAGCAAGGAGATGACAAATGGAAAGCAAGACAGCACAAAATATTCAGGACACTTTTTTGAACACCGTTCGCAAAGATAAATCGCAGATTACGGTGTATCTTGTGAGCGGCGTGAAATTGACCGGACGGATTCGGTCGTTCGATAAGTATTCCGTTCTGCTGGAAAACAACAATCAGGAACAGCTCATCTTCAAGCACGCGATTTCCACCGTCGTCAGCGGCAAGCCAGTCTTGATGGCCGAACATCGCCATGGACCCGTGGGTACGCAGGCTGCCGGCACAGGAACCTCTGCCGCAGTCGGGGCAGGCCACGGTCCCGCACCGTCCGGGTCGGGAGTGGCAAGCGCTCCCGTGCTGACGCCTTCGAGCTTCACGGCTTCGTGACAGCGCTCACCTTGTTGCGGGTTGGCACGCCCGCGCGCGGTGATTTTGGCAAGATGTTGAAATGATCGACGCGTTTGATTCGCAACGAGGCAGGGTGACGCCACCCGGACAGGACCGGCGGGAGCGAACCCTGATCGTCGTATGCGAATTTACTGGGAGAAAATATCGACAGCGACTTACTCCGTCTGCGCGGCAGGCGAAAGGCGCTGTTCGTGCGATTCGAGAGCAAGAAAATTTGGACGATGGGTACGACCCGAGTCTGTATGCCGGTGCCCTGGACCAACGCGGTGAAGAACGTTCCAGTTCGGATATTTCCGATGAAGCAGCGGAATGCCGTGAGCTGGCAATCAGCGCAGGGGCGAACGTTCTGGATGTGATTGTCCAGCGCCGCGATCATCCCGATCCGGCCACGCTGGTCGGCAAAGGCAAGCTAGAAGAAATCGGCGCGCAAGCCAAGGCCACCCGGGCTGACCTGATCGTTTTCGAACAAAATCTATCCCCCTCCCAACTGCGCGAACTGGAGCACGCGCTGCCGTGTCGCGTGATTGATCGCACCCAATTGATTCTGGACATTTTTGCCTCCCACGCTCGCACGCGGGAGGGGCAGTTGCAAGTGGAGTTGGCGCAGTTGGAATATATGTTGCCGCGGTTGGCGGGACGGGGCCGGTCCATGTCGCAGCTAGGCGGCGGCATTGGAACGCGCGGACCCGGCGAAACCCAGATTGAAACCGACCGGCGAAAGATCGGGCGCAAGATTCAGGTGATTCGCAACCGGCTGGAGGCGGTCCGGGACATCCGGCGGCAACAACGCCAGCGACGCACCTCAGTCCCGGTGCCGACGGTAGCACTGGTCGGCTATACCAACGCAGGGAAAAGCACGCTTTTCAATGCGCTGACACAGGCCGGACAGTTGGAATCGTCGCGCTTGTTTGCGACACTCGATCCCAAGTTGCACCTGATCACGCTGCCATCTCGGCGGCGCATTTTGTTGTCTGACACGGTGGGGTTTATTCGCGCGCTGCCGCCGACATTGGTGAAGGCATTTCGCGCGACTCTGGAAGAAGTGCAGATGGCCGAGGTTTTGATCCACGTGATGGACGCTTCCAGTTCGTCGGTGGACGTGCATCGCCAGGAAGTGGAAAAAATTCTGCGCGATCTGGAAGTCGACAAGAAACCTCGGATCGAGGTGATGAACAAGATCGATTTGCTACCTGAAGGAGAAGGGGAAAGCTTGAAGAACCAGGGTGTCATCGCGGTTTCAGCTCGCGCAAGGACAGGGCTGAACACGCTACTGGCTGCACTGGATAAGGCGTTGGAATCCGATCCGCTGGAGGATCGGGACATGGTTGTTGCGCAAAGCGAAGGGGGGGTGTTGGCCGCTTTGGATGCCGGCGCTACTATTCTGGATCGAACGTTTGAGGGGGAGCGGGCGCACCTACGTGTGCGAGGGCCAGCTTCACTGCTAGGAAAATACCGCAAATACTGGCAGCTTTGATTGGCGGGATAGTACTTAGATTCGGGCCAGGTGCGGATAAGATGAGCAGACCGAGTGCCCGAATGTTGGGCTACTATTCTGGGCACTCGGCTTGCCGGACCTAGGACTAGGTCCAAGGCTGTTACTAACAGTGTAGGCCTCCTCCAGTCGAAGTCAACTGCCAGTTCAACGAATTTCACAACTCCCTACGAAATTCTCTGTATTGAAACACTGGATGTCATGTTTCCGAAATAAAAAGTGTTCCCAGTGGCGGCATTCAGGCTCTGGAAGGCCGGAATCGCCGACATGGTTATGCCGTCTGAGAGGAATCGGGCATTTTCTCTATGGGTACCGACCAAAGTGGCGACGTTGGCGCTGTTTGCCGCAGCGAACCTCACTTATGGCGGAACTTCGCGAGTTCACAATCATAGGGGAAGTATTTTTAGAATTTCCGCTCGCACGATTCTCGTGAAAGAATGATTCCAGCACGTGAAACGAGGCAAAAAATCCTCCGACGCCGGTTTGACACTCCGGCGAACCCTTTGTTACAACTGAGTGTTCCATCAACAAAAATCAGCAATGAATCCATAAGATTCCCGCGTCGTTCCGCTGCTGGCGGTTCTGAAACCACGTTGCACAATGAGTGACCTGTTACAACAGCTTGGAGGACTTGTGCTCGGCGCCGTGCCGACCATGTTGCTGTTTTTGGTCACAGTGGCAGCCTATCGATTCCTGGTTCACACACCTTTGACGAAAGTCCTGCAGGAACGTTACTCCAAGACGCAGGGAGCGATTGAGAACGCGGCCGCCGCAGTTGCCGCTGCGGAACAGAAGACAACCGAATACGAAGAGCGTCTGCGAGCTGCGCGGGCGGAAATTCTGCGCGACCTGCACGAGCACCTGGAAAAAGTTCGACTGGAGTCGGAAGTGGCTCTTGCACAGGCGCGGGTATCTGCACAGGAGAAGACCGCAGCCGCCATGGCTTCCATTGAAGACAGCATGCAGGTGGCGCGACAGGAATTGGATGGTCTTGTTGGCGAACTTTCCGCGGAAATTTTGAAGCGGATTCTACCGGCAGCTACCGCATCCTCGCAGGAGCAAGCCGGATGATTCTTCCCGCGGTGATGCTGCGTTCGCAGACTCGAAAGTTTTTTCGACTCCACACTTTTATGGCGGTAGTGTGCGGATTGTCCTTGCTGTTCCTCCTACTGCCGCGTGGTCACGCGGAGCTGGCAGCTCCCGCCGCACAAAGTAATGTTGCTGCGCAGCCCTCGATGAGCCAGGCGCAAGCCAAGCATCAGGCCCAGCGTCGGGAAGAGATCAAAGAGAAGAAAATTAACAATTCGCAAGTCGACGACGAGGTGAATATCTACCGACATTCGGCCACCGTGCAAAAGCTGGCAAATATGTTCGGTACGTCGGTGGAAGCGATGTCCCGTTGGCTGGAGGGATTGAATTTTCTGGTTGTGGTGGCTTTTATAGTCTGGTTCTTGGCGCGGATCATGCCCAAAACGTTGCGTGCCCGTACGGAGCGCATTCAAAGAGAACTGCAGCAGGCGCGCACCGTGACAGAAGACGCAAACCGGCGGCTGGCGAGTGTGGAAGAGCGGCTGGCACGGCTGGATACCGAAATCAACGGGATCAAAACCCAGGCGCAGCAGGATGCCGTGGAAAAAGAGAAGCAAATGCGGGCCACGCTGGAGCAGGAAAAGCAGTCGATTCTCGATACTTCCACGCAGGAGATTGCAGCGGCCAGCAGTAAGGCGCAAAGCCAGCTGAAACGAATGACTGCAGACCTGGCGATCGAACGCGCGAAGCATAGGATTGCCGTGTCGGCAGAAGCCGACCGCTCCCTGGTGGAGACCTTTCTTGTTGACCTGGATAAAGAACGTCGCAGCGGCGGGGTGAATTAATGGACGCCTTTTCGCTGCAATATGCTCATGCCCTGGCCGATGTAGTGATGGCGGATAAGCTGGATACAAAAGAAATTGATCGTCAGCTGGAAGATTTTCAGTCGACATGGAACGACAGCCGGCAGCTGCGAGAAGTCTTTCAGAACCCTTCCATCCAACTGGAGACGAAGCTGAAAGTTCTGGATGCGATGGTGCCGCGGATTGGCATGCTGAAGCAGGTGCGAAACTTTGTGGCGTTGATGTTGCAGAACGGTCGCATTCATGCACTCGAGTCGATTACAAGAGACTACCGCAACGAAATCAACCGCAGGCTGCACATCAGCGAAGCCGAGATCACCAGCGTCCGCGAATTGAACCCTGAAGAAAAATCAAAGATTGAAGCCAAAGCATCGGCCCTGGCCGGACTCGAGATACGCCCCATCTACAAGCAGGATGCGTCGCTGCTGGGGGGTGTAGTCTTGCGTATTGGCGACACTGTTTATGATGGCTCGGTTCGCGGCAGGCTGGAAGAGCTCCGCGAAAAGATGATGGCAGATTAACTAACCCACTATTTAGAACCTGAACTGGAAGCAGAATGGCGCAGATCAAAGCAGACGAAATTTCCCAGTTACTTCGGGAGCAAATTGACAACTTCGAGTCGCGGGTTCGCGTCGACGAAGTTGGCACGATCATCTCCCTGGGCGACGGAATTGCCCGCATACACGGCCTGGATAAGGTGATGGCCGGTGAGATGCTGGAATTTCCCCATGGAGTTAATGGACTGGCGATGAACCTGGACGAAGACCAGGTGGGCGCGGTCTTGATGGGCGACTACACCGAGATCAGCGAAGGTAACCAGGTCAAGCGCACCGGCAAGATCATGAGCGTGCCCGTCGGAGACGCGATGATTGGCCGTGTTGTGAATGCGCTGGGCCAGCCGATCGACGATAAAGGTCCGATTGCCACCGACCAATTTCTGCCGGTGGAGCGGCTCGCTCCGGGCGTGATCTCTCGTCAACCGGTGCGAGAACCGATGCTGACCGGCATCAAGGCGATTGACGCCATGATCCCGATTGGCCGTGGCCAGCGCGAGTTGCTCATTGGCGATCGCCAGACCGGGAAAACGGCGGTGGTCCTCGATACCATCATCAACAACGCAAAAAACAATTTGATCTGCGTGTATTGCGCAATCGGCCAGAAGCGTTCGTCCGTCGCGCAGGTGGTCCAGACCCTGACCGATCATGGCGCCATGGCGTACACCATTGTTGTGGTGGCCTCGGCCTCCGAGCCGGCGCCAATGCAATATCTCGCTCCATACTCGGCAACAGCGATTGGAGAATTCTTCCGCGACTCGGGCCGGCACGCGCTGGTGATCTACGACGATTTGTCCAAGCACGCGGTCTCGTATCGAGAAATTTCCTTGCTGTTGCGTCGTCCACCGGGACGCGAGGCATATCCGGGTGACGTGTTCTATCTTCACTCGCGACTGCTGGAACGTTCGTCCAAACTGAGCGACAAGCTGGGCGGCGGATCGCTGACCGCGCTGCCGATTATCGAAACCCAGGCGGGTGATGTCTCGGCCTATATTCCAACCAACGTCATTTCGATTACGGACGGCCAGATTTTTCTGGAAACCGATCTGTTCAACTCTGGAATTCGGCCAGCGGTGAACGTGGGTCTGTCGGTAAGCCGCGTCGGTTTCTCGGCAGCCGCCAAGGCAACGAAGCAAGTGGGCGCGACGCTGAAACTGGATCTGGCACAGTATCGCGAACTGGCCGCATTTGCTCAGTTCGGCAGCGATCTGGACAAGGCAACCTTGAGCCAACTGAATCGAGGACAGCGTCTGACCGAGCTGTTGAAGCAGCCACAGTTCCAGCCGTTGACGATGGAAAAACAGGTTGCCATTCTCTTTGCCGGAACGAACGGTTTTCTGGACGATGTGAAGGTCGAGTATGTGGGCGCGTTCGAAAGCGGATTCTATTTGTACATGGACGCAGCGCATTCGACGGTCCTGAAAGATATCGCGACTAAGAAAGCGCTGGACGACGATTTGAGAAAGCGGCTGAGCGCGGCCATTAAGGAATACAAACAGAATTTCTTTGCGGATACTCCTGAAGCAAATGTGGATGCCAAGAAGGCGGACACGGCGGAGAGTTCCAAGCGGGATGAGAAAGCGCCCGCCGAGCCTGCAGGGAAGCAAGCGTAATCGATGGCAACCGTTCTCGATCTCCGGCGTCGCATCCGCAGCGTAAAAAACACGCGACAGATCACCAAGGCAATGAAGATGGTGGCTGCGGCCAAGCTGCGTCGCTCTCAGGAGCGCGCGTTTGCGGCGCGTCCCTATGCGCGCATGATTGCCAGCGTGCTGGCTTCGCTGGTGCGTCGTGTTGATATCTATGATCCCGAAACAGGTGCCGCAAAACACCCGCTGCTGGTGACTCGCGAAGAGAAACGCGTGACGGTGGTGGTGGTGACCGGCGACAAGGGATTTGCCGGGCCGTTCAATGCAAATGTTCTGAAGGCAACACACAGATTTATCGAGGAGCGGGCAGACCTCGACATTGATCTTGAGGTTGTTGGACGCAAGGGAATTGGCGTGTTGCGGCGCAGTTACGGACTGGCTTCCACTGCAGAGGATGAGCAGTCAAGACAGAGTCGGCATGCCCGAGCACGCAAGGCGCGGGTGGAGATCACCGGAGAGCATGGCGGACTGCTCGACAAGTTGAGCTTTGAGAAGGCAGCCGATCTCTCCAGTTTGTTAGTTGATCGGTATGCATCAGAAGAGACGGACGCAGTCTATTTGGTCTTCAATGAATTTCAATCGGTGATTTCGCAGCGCATTGTGGTGGAGCGCATTTTACCGATTCGTGAAGTCGGCAAACCGGACATTGCCGTGGTTACCGAGATGGAGAGGGAAGAGCGCGAGGAGATGGCGAAGGCAGCCCAAAGCGCCGGGGTCAGCATCGAGGCGGAGGACACGCGCCGGGCGGACGAAGAGGCCAGCAAGTTTGGCACCGCCGAAGTGGATTACATCTACGAGCAGTCGCCGAGCGAATTGATGGGGGCGTTGCTTCCACGCTATGTTGCGACGCAGCTGTATCACGCCATGCTGGAGTCGGTGGCGGCGGAACACGCAGCCCGCATGACGGCGATGGATGCGGCGACGAATAATGCCTCTGACATGATTGATGCCTATACGCTGACGATGAATCGGCTGCGCCAGGCTGCAATTACCAAGGAGATTATTGAAATCGTCAGTGGTGCTTCCGCGATTTAAGCAGAACTACTGTGGCAGGACCAACGGAATTTTCAAGTAGTCGTGAAGGATTTGGATAACGGATCATGGCAGAGACTATAGGACACATCATCAAGGTTGCTGGACCCGCGGTGGACGTGCAGTTTGACGAAGCGAACATGCCGCCGATTTATCAGGCCCTGCGAGTCACCAGCGAAGGTTTCGATGTCCCCACGCCACTCGATGTCATCGTCGAAGTGCAGCAGCACCTAGGCGAAGGCCGAGTGCGGTGCATTGCGATGGAGGGGACCGAAGGAATGGTGCGCGGGATGAAGGCCCTCGATTTGGGTGGCCCGATTACTGTTCCGGTAGGCCGCGCCACGCTGGGCCGGGTGTTGAACGTGATCGGACAGCCGGTGGATGAGCTGGGTCCGGTGGATGCGAAAGAACGTCGACCCATTCACCGTTCCGCGCCAGCCTTCGACGAGCAGTCGACGCGCGAAGAAATGTTTGAGACCGGCATCAAGGTCATCGACTTGATCCAACCGTTTTTAAAAGGCGGCAAGACTGGATTGTTCGGTGGCGCCGGCGTCGGCAAAACTGTCGTCATTCAGGAATTGATCAACAACGTTGCCTCGCAGCACGGCGGATTTTCGGTGTTTGCCGGTGTCGGCGAGCGTACCCGTGAAGGCAACGACTTGTGGCTGGAATTTCAGGAATCAGGCGTGATCGACCTCAAGCAGCCCGACAAGTCGAAAGCTGCGTTGATTTACGGCCAGATGACCGAGCCGCCCGGAGCGCGTTTGCGCGTGGCGCTGACGGCGCTGACCGTGGCCGAGTACTTCCGCGACGAAGAAGGCTCCGACACGCTGCTGTTCATCGACAATATCTTCCGCTTTACGCAGGCTGGTTCGGAAGTGTCCACACTGTTGGGACGTATGCCTTCCGCCGTCGGCTATCAGCCGAACCTGGCCACTGAAATGGGCGAGTTGCAGGAGCGCATCACCTCAACCAAAAAAGGATCCATTACGTCAGTCCAAGCCGTCTACGTGCCTGCCGACGATTTGACAGATCCGGCGCCGGCGACGACCTTTGCCCACTTGGACGCAACCACGGTGTTGTCGCGACCGCTGTCGGAACTCGGAATTTATCCGGCCGTTGATCCGCTGGCTTCGAGCTCGCGCATTTTGACGCCGCGCATTGTTGGCCAGGAGCACTACGATGTCGCGCAGGGAGTGAAGCGAATCTTGCAGCGTTATAAAGACCTGCAGGACATCATCGCGATTCTCGGTATCGACGAACTGTCGGAAGAAGACAAGCTGACGGTCATGCGCGCCCGGAAAGTGCAGAAATTCCTTTCGCAGCCGTTCCATGTAGCCGAGCAGTTTACCGGCCTGCAGGGACGGTATGTGAAGGTTGCTGACACGGTGCGCAGCTTCAAGGAAGTCATCGATGGGAAGCACGATGACGTACCGGAGCAGGCCTTCTATATGAAGGGCGATATCGACGAAGTTCTTGAAGCCGCAAGCAAGATGCAGCAGACTGCATAAAGGCGTTGGGTAGCGATGGCCGACAACAATTCACTTAGCGTCCGGCTGGTCACGCCGGAGAAGGTATTCATCGACGGAACGGCAGACTCCGTGTCGCTGCCGTCCGCCACCGGCTACCTGGAGGTGCTGTACGCTCATGCGCCGCTGCTGGCCGAACTTGGCCCGGGCGAAGTGACGATGCATGGAGGCGACGTCGGCGATCAACAGCTATTCGTCGCGCAAGGTTTTGTTGAAGTGCTGCCGGATCGAGTGACGATCCTCGCTGAAAGCGCGATTCCGCCGAGCGAAATCAATGTTGCTGACGCGCGCCAGGAATTGGAACACGGCCAAAAGATGTGGGAAGAAGCCGGCGACGAAGCCCGGCGCTATGACGAAGCCAATCGTGTCATCCGTGAGGCGGAAGAACGGATCGCATCGGCCGAGCGTGCCGGGAAAACTGCCTGATCTTCGACTCGCTCCAAAACAAATCCGCCTTATGCCAGATGTCCATTGTGGACGGATTGCCCTTTTGTACGTCTACTCCATTGCATCGTAAATTGAGTTCGCATGCGTCACAGCGGTGATGCCGATCTATACGCCTGAATATCTTAAGAACGGTGTATGTGCGTGGCTGCTAATTCAGCGGCTGGGTTGAATCTTCAACATAAAGTTTGGAAGAAATATCAGATGAAATCTGTACCCGCACAACTGTTCCTGGTGAACGAACGTTGGTTTGCTCTTACTGCCTCCACCGGCCTTCACGCGGAGCGAGCTATCTGGTCTTAAATGGCTCGGCACGATTTGCTCTCAAGACGGCGAGCGTAACTGGTTCCCTTGTTTGTGGAGTTGTCGGTCCACGTAGAACTGAAGTCTTAGCAAAAGCCCGTGCCCCTCGATCCGCGGGTTGCTGACACGCTTGCGAAGTGGAAGGACCAGTTCCAACACAGGAGACTGGATCGTCGCAAGGGCTCTCCACCGTGGCCGCACTCCATACTGAGTGCCAGTAATTCTCCGGAAATCCGCACAGCCGATTGCGCAAAAGAAATATCACCCCGCGGAGTCCATCGGCGGTCGTCGTCATCCATGCATCTGGAATCCGATGCCGCACCTGCCTATTTCGCGCCGGCGGGAGTCGTCAGCGAGCGAATAAAGGCCACTAATTCTTGCATGTCCGGTGTATTCATGGTGGTCAGCGGCATGCCGCCTTCGGGCATTTGAATCTGA
>JAJYSL010000086.1 GCA_021793595.1 Acidobacteriota bacterium | reverse complement strand
AATAAGGATGGCGATTCTGCGCTTGCGAAAGTGGTACGCAATCGACAGCAGCGAGCGGTGCCACAGGCACCACACCCGCGTCTCAGGATGCTCATCGGCATGGGTCCCCGGCGCGCCAATGTCCTCAAACTTCAGCGTCATGCCCAGCAGCCGAAACGCCATCGCCCCCATCGGCGGCAATACCGCCAGCGCCATCCGCCGCTTCCAGTTGTGTTTATGCCCCACCCGCCCATTCTAGCCATGTGGAGATTGGTAGCTGAAAAATCTCCGGGGGCCACCACGATTGCTGAGAGATCATGAGGCCCGCGCCGCCTGGTCGTCACTTCTTGATGATCGTCTGCGTCATTTCGCTGGTCACCTTTCCATTCTGATCCAGCAACTGGATAACCGGTGAGCCGTCAGCGGCCACCTTGATGACGATCCGAGGGCGACCCTGCTGATCCTTGAGGGTGAGAGAAGCGGACTTGTCGTCATTGCGTCCGAGATATATGCGTTGATGGGCCGCGCGGTACGTGGCGAAGAAGGCTTTCCAGTGGCTGCGCGGTGTGTGCACAAGATCGGCGAGCGGCCAGTCTGGACGGTCCACAACACTTAGACCCGACTGTCTCCGGTCACCGTCCTGACTAGCTTGGAGGACCAGGGTTTGATCCTGGTCGTAGCGGTCAAAGCTCAGATGACCATAGCTCTGCGCCTTGCCATCTTTCCCCTTCATGCCGCCGAAGATCAGGCCGCCATTCTCCGTGCCTTCGTCATCGTAGAACAGCATACCAGCGGCGCTACGGATCGGGTCTGGGTACTCCTTGCCCTTAATGATCAGCCCGGGGAAGTGCTTCTTATCGGAAATGACCATCCGTAACGTGCCATCCGGTTCGACTATATTGATGCGCTGAACGTCGATTTCACCAAATCTGTTTCTTTCGATCCCGCCGGTGGCGCCCAGAGTGATGAGCACGGCGAAAAGAACTGACGAGACGATTGCATATGTTTTCAGAATTCGAAGCTCTTTCTGAAGTTTGGGATCCATGGAATTTTTCTCTCCAAGTTTGCGAACACTCGATGGTACGCGCGGCGGGCAAAGAAAGTTCACCCAACGGTCGGCCCGTGGATGCAAATTTTCAATGTTGACCAAGCCGTGCAGAAGTGGCGCACCAACCGTCCGTCAGATCTCGGAAAATCGCAGCTTCGCGCACTAGCGCTATGGCAACTCTCGCACCCAGATATTCCGATAGCTGATCGGCTGGCTGTGGTCGCCATGCGCTTGCAGCATGATGGGCGATCGATCGTACGGCTGATAGACCGGCTCCGGGGTGTCCGTCTTGCCCAGCAGCGCGAAATGGTTCTGCACCAGCACACCATTGAAGAACACCGTCACATAGGCTGGCGACTTCAGCGATCCATCGCTATTGAACACCGGCGCGGTCCACACCACGTCATAGGTCTGCCACTCGCCAGGCTTGCGGTTGGCGTTCACCAGCGGAGGGCTTTGCTTGTATATCGCGCCCGCCTGTCCATTTACATAAGTCTTGTTCTTGTACGAATCCAGCACCTGCAATTCGTATCCGGTATGGCGCGGGCCGGAATTGGCCAGAAAGACGCCGCTGTTGCCGCGCGCCTGGCCGCTGCCGGTAATGTCCGTCGGAATCCTCCACTCGATATGCAGCTGATAATTCCGGAAGCTGCGCTTGGTTTCGATATTTCCGGCAGCTTTGTTCACCGTCACCACGCCGTCGTGCACATTCCACTTCGCCGGCGATTTGTCCTGGGTCGAAACCCACGGGTCAAGATTCTTGCCGTCGAACAGCACAATCGCATCCGACGGCGGCTCGGCATCGGTGCGTCCCGGCGTCACAACCCTGGGCTCCGGGCCCCACACCTCGCGATTGTTGCCTTTTGCAGCGGTCGAGTGTTGCGCGAAAACGGGTACGGTCACCATCGTCAGTGCCGCCAAGGCAGGGATCATCAAGAATAGTCTGCGCATAATGACGACGAGCATAAACCCATTGCCTCGAATTCGGCAAAGCAAGATCGAGTACCCTCATCCTACCCATGCGCTTGCATCGTCGCTGCCCGCGCGCGGCTGAACTCACTTCCGGTACTGCTCCTCGCTCACCTGCTCCAGCCACTCCACCACCTTGCCGTCCTTCTTTTCCTGGATGGCGATATGGCTCATCGCCGTGGTCGGCGTCGCCCCGTGCCAGTGTTTTTCGCCGGGCGAAAACCACACCACATCCCCCGGTCGCACCTCTTCAATTGCGCCGCCCAGCCGCTGCACCCAGCCGCATCCCGCCGTTACAAGCAGCATCTGCCCCAGCGGATGCGTATGCCACGCCGTTCGCGCCCCCGGCTCAAAGGTCACGCTCGCGCCCTGCACCCGCGCCGGCTCCGGAGCCTGAAACAGCGGATCGATGCGCACCGTCCCCGTGAACCAATCCGCCGACCCCTGCACCGAACCCTGCGACCCAACTCGCTTGATCTCCATCCCTCGCCCCGTTTCCCATTCCTCGCATCTGTGCGGCCAACCTTAGACACAACATAGCGCTCCGTCCGGCGGCCGCCTGGCTTTGGCAGGAAAAAGATTTCCGCCCGACGATCTCTAGCTGTATGACAGCCAGCGCAGCATCTCTGGCAGCGTGGGCCGCTTGCCGTACATCAGAATGCCAATGCGATAGATGCGCGACGCCAGCCAAAGTACGCCATATGTGGAAGCCACCATCAGCACCAGCGAAAGCACCAGCTGCCACCACGGTACCGCCATCGCCGACATGCGCAGGCACATCACAATGGGCGTGCATGGCGGAAACAGCGACAGCAACACCACCGGCCATGCCGACGGATTGCCAAGGATGTACACCATCAACACCAGTCCCACCAACTGCGGCATCACCAGCACCATGCTGAACTGCTGCACTTCGGACTCCTGGCTCACCGTGGCCCCAAAGCCCGCGCTCAGCGCGCTATAGAAAAAGAATCCCAGCAGAAAATAAATCACAAAAAAGATCAGCTGCTCCGCCGTAATCCCATAGGCCGCCAACCCACCCTGGCCCAGCGAGGCGCCCAGCGCCGAAGCGCTCAGCAGAAACAGCGCCGCAATCCATACCCCCATCTGTGTCAATCCAGCCGCGCCCACGCCCAGCAGCTTGCCCGCCATCAACGACTCCGGTTTCGCCGTCGCCAGCAACACCTCAAACACGCGCGAAGTTTTCTCTGCCACCACCGATTGCGCCACGTTCATGCCGTAAAACACTACCGCAAAATATAGTACAAACGCCATGATGTATGCGCCCCAGAAACTCTTGCCCGCGTCCGACGCCGCCGCATGGCCTCCCTTCACCCGCTCGGTTCGCAGATCCACATCCTGTAGCAAGCTGTCCACCGCCGGGCTGGCCACTCCGTGCTGTAGCAACGCCTCGCGCACCCGTGCATCTCCAATCGCGGTCTGCATTTTGTCCATACCAAGAAAATCCGCCGACCCGCGCGATACGTACGTCGCCTGCACCGAGCCGCCGTTCGCCGCCGCATCCAGCCACAAATATCCGTCGATCGCATTCGACTCCACCTGGCTGTTCAACGCCGCCAAGTCGCTTGCCGACACCGGCGCCTGCACATCCACCTGAACCGGACCCGCCGCCCTTCGATCCCGTCTGCGATCCAGGCTCGCATGGCGCGTCCGCAGCAGCTCAATCCGCGCACAGTCAGCCAGCACCGCATCGTTCGACGCAACCACAATATGCCCGGCTCCGCTGCCCAGCTTGCCCGAAAGCGCCCCCATGCCGAAGACCATGGCAAATATCAGCGGAATCAGCACCGTGCTCACGCGGAACGCCTTGCTGCGCACTCGCTCCAGATATTCGCGCTTGGCGATCAACAGAGCTTCACGCATGCACTCGCCTCCCCACCGTGCGAATAAATATTTCCTCCAGCGACGGCTCCATCAAATCGAATTTGTAAATCCTGGCGCGCTCGCACGCCGCCCGCAGCAGCGCCTGCGCGTCTCCTCCGTCCTTCAGTTGTATCTCCACATGCCCCGGGAACGACTTGTACTCCGCCACCGCCGCATGCTGCACAAACGAGCCGTCGCCTTCAAAATCAATCACCACGTGGTTGCGCGGATAGCGCGATTTCACCTCCCGCATGCCGCCCGCCAGCACCGCCTGTCCTCCGTTGATCAGGCAGATCGAATCGCACAGCTTCTCCACCTGGTCCATGCGATGCGTCGAAAACAAAATCGCCTTGCCCGCGTTTTTCATCTCCAGCAGTGTGTCCTGCAGCAGCTCCGTGTTCACCGGGTCCAGCCCGGAAAACGGCTCGTCCATAATGATCAGTTCCGGTTCGTGCAGCAGTGTGGAGATGAACTGGATCTTCTGCTGCATCCCTTTCGACAATTCTTCCGTCCTCAGTTGGATCGCATCGGAGATCTGCAGCCGCTCGCTCCATCGCTGCGCCCGCGTCCTGGCCTCCGCCGCATCCAGCCCGTGCAGCTGTCCCATAATCACCAGCTGATCGATCACCTTCATCTTTTTGTACAGGCCGCGTTCTTCCGGCAGATAGCCGATGCGGTTCAGGTTTTTCCGCGTGAATGGCTGCCCAAACAGCGTCACCGTGCCGGAGTCTGGCATGGTAATTCCAATCATCATGCGGATCGAGGAGGTCTTGCCCGCGCCATTCGGTCCCAGCAGCCCGAACATCTGACCAGCCTGAATCTGCAGGCTCAACTCCTGCACCGCAATCTTGGCATCGTATGCCTTGGATATTCGGTTCAGTTCAACAATATTCATGCTCTTCGGGTCGCTTCGCGTGTTGGCAGTGTAGCAAAAGGGGCACAGGAGAGGGAGGGCTCAAGAGCCAATGCAATGTGTCGCTTCGATACGGCCGGCAAACCTGGAAATGGATGATGATAAGGACGCTAGGGTGTTCTTTTATGAGGAAAATGCGCTATATGCATCCCGAAGAGCATCCGCCATCACGTTCTTGGAGCAGGAGTGGTCGCGAAAATCGTTAGAGCGGTGGGTTGCCATCTGACGAGAAAAACCCAAGAGATTTCAGAAGCGGTATGAATGCACGACGTTCGTCGAAGTAAATCCCAATCTTTCAGGAGCTGATTCGTGATATTTCAGGAGCTTGTCCATCTCGAATCTTATTGAAGATGTCTGGGATGAGGTTAGTCGGAAGCACATACGGACCGGTTAGGACATTGCGTCCTCGCTTAGCATGGTTGTTTGGAATCGCGGAATCATATCACGCGCGGCGCAGAACGCCGCTGAGTATCACAAAGAGGAGAGGTCGAGGGTAGAGCGTGTTAAGACGCTTGGCCCTAGTGAGAGCCGCCCTGCGAAAGCCATTCCCGCCCTCAGCTCTCGCCTTCTCGAACAACATTCTCAGGGAAAGATCAAGGTATCAACTGGATTTATCGTAAACTTCCCTGTTTTTTTCGGTCTGGAAGATTTTGATTGGTGGGCAGTGAGGGACTCGAACCCCCGACATCCTGCTTGTAAGGCAGGCGCTCTAACCAACTGAGCTAACCGCCCATGAAAGGCTTGCGCTGCGGCGTTTCCTCAGTCTATGGAAGGTACCTCAGCGGGTCAAGCGACGGGAGGAGGATAGCGGCTACTGCGCATCGCATAAACGGCCATGGAGCTGGGGCGGGCGATGATCGCCATCTTGATAGACTCATCGAGTGCGCCGCCTCATAGTGAATGCAGACGACTTTGGCCTGACGGACGGCATTAACCGCGCCATCCTCGATTTGCATCGATCGGGCGCGCTTTCCTCCTCAACCTTAATGGCCGCTGCTCCGCGCTTTACCGAGGCGGCGGAGCTGGCCCGACAAAACAGCTCGCTCGGCGTCGGATGTCATATTGTTCTGGTGGATGGTTCGCCGGTTGCCGATCCAGCTGCGATCCGCACGCTGCTTGATCGCAGCGGGAAAAGCGGCGGAGTGCAATTTCGATCGACGCTGGGCCGTTTCGTTCGAGATCTGACGATGGGCCGGATCGATGGCGCACACATCGAGCGGGAAGCCACCGCACAAATCCAGCGGCTGCGTCAGGCAGGTGTGACGGTCACGCACGTGGACACCCATAAGCACACGCATATGTTTCCACTTGTACTGGAGGCAGTGCTGCGGGCCGCAAAAGCTTGCGATGTTCCCGCCATTCGCAACCCATTCGAGCCCAGATGGAGCGTGGTGGCTACCGCCGATGCAGGCGCCATTCGTGCGTTGCAGGTTCGCCTGCTGGGCCGATTTCGTGATCGTTTCTGGAAACTGGTGCGGAAGCATGGATTCGCCACGACAGACGGATGTCTGGGAGTAACGGCCACCGGAACCTTGCAGGCGTCCACGCTGCAGGCGATCTTGAACCAATTGCCGGAGGGGACATGGGAACTCGTGTGTCATCCCGGCTATGTAGACGAAGAACTGCGCGCAACCCGGACACGCCTGCAGGGCTCGCGGGAGACGGAGGTGGCGGCTTTGCGAAAGTTGCCCGACATGCTGGCATGCTCGCCTGCTCCGATTCAGGTCATCCATTTCAGCCAGCTGAGCGAGTTAGCCGGATCTAAATGAGCGAGAATCAGAATTAAGTACCGGAAGGACTTGCAGGGGCATCTACTAAAGAGCAAAGAGCGACCCATGAAAATTGGCATCACGTGTTATCCGACCTATGGCGGCAGCGGCGTTGTGGCCACAGAACTGGGGATCGAGTTGGCAAATCGCGGCCACGAGATCCATTTCATCTCCTATGCGCAGCCCTTTCGGTTGAGCGGCCGGGAAGAGCGCATCTCTTTCCACGAGGTTCCGGTTTCGAACTACCCACTCTTTGAGTTTCCTCCGTACTCACTGGCGCTGGCGACGCGCATGTCGGAGGTGGCGGAATATTACGATCTCGATCTTTTGCATGTTCATTACGCCATCCCTCATTCTGTGAGCGCGCTGCTGGCGCGGCAGATGCTTGCCCGTGCCGGCCGCAGACTTCCCTTTGTGACCACGCTGCACGGAACGGACATTACCCTGGTCGGCGCCGACCACGCGTACCTGCCGATCACACGCTATGCCATTGATGAAAGCGACGGCGTCACGTCCATCTCAGAATATCTGCGCCGCCAAACGATCGAAACCTTCGCAACCACGCGACC
This sequence comes from Acidobacteriota bacterium, assembly GCA_021793595.1. The sequence goes on along the minus strand of JAJYSL010000086.1, from coordinate 8,994 downwards.
GATCCACGTGATTTCGAACTTCGTCAATTGCGATGTTTATGTGCGCGATCCTGTGGCCAGCGAAGCCGTGCGGGCACAATATGCCAAGCCGGAGGAAGCGCTTCTGGTCCATCTTTCGAATTTTCGCCCGGTCAAGCGAATTCAGGACGTGATTCGGATCTTTGCGGGAGTGGCTCGAGAGGTTCCTGCCAAACTGCTGATGATTGGAGACGGTCCGGAGCGCTCGGCGGCGGAATGGCTGGCCAAGAGTCTCAACATCAGCAATCACGTCACTTTCCTGGGGAAACACGATCAGGTCAATCAGCTTTTGCCGGCGGCCGATTTGATGTTGATGCCCAGTGAATTGGAATCGTTTGGACTGGCGGCGCTGGAGGCGATGGCGTGTGAAGTACCCACCATAGCCACCGCTGTGGGCGGCGTACCGGAATTGATTCATGATGGCGTCACCGGCCTGCTGTTTCCTGTGGGGGACGTGGATGCCATGGCGCAGGCCGCGGCGTCGCTTCTGCAAGATCGCGATCGCCTGAAGGCAATGGCGCAGGCCGGTCGTCAGGAAGCGAAGCGCACCTACTGCGCCTCACGTGTGATTCCTAAATATGAGCAGTTTTACGAGTCGATACTGCGTGCTTCGGGACGTTGAGTGGCCGCCATGTTCTCGGCCGTCAGCGGAATCGTCAGAATGACACGGGTACCGCGGCCCGGTCGGCTGATAATTTCAAATCCCGCGTCTGGTCCACATAAAACCTGCATGCGCTCCCGCACGTTGCGCATGCCGACACCGGTTCCCGTCCGCAACAGTCCGCTGCGATGGGTGGACGGCGCAGTCTCGACCGGCATCCCCACGCCATCGTCTTCCACGGTGATCACCAGCTTATCCTGCAGCAGGCGGCTTCGCAGTGTAATAGTGCCTCCCCCCATGCGCGGCTCCAGCCCGTGCTTGATGCCATTTTCGATCAGCGGCTGCAGCAGCATGCTGGGCACCAGGACCTCCAGCGTTTCCGGCGGGATATCTTTGACCACGCGCAATTTCTCGATGCCAAATCGCACCACTTCAATGTCCAGATAATCATCGGCAAATTGCAGTTCCTCGCGCAACGGCATCAGATCGTCGCGGTCCTGCAGCAGAACCCGCAAAATGCTGGCCAGCTTTACGATCAGTTCCCGGGCAAGCTCCGGACGAAAGCGCACCAGGGAAGCGATGGAGTTCAGGGTGTTGAACAGGAAATGTGGATTGATCTGGCGCTGGAGAGCATCCAGGCGTGCGTCCATCAGCAGTCTTTCCTGCTCCTTCAGTTTGCGCTCGATACGGATGGCGTTCCAGATCTTCAGGGGAATCCCCACTACCATGGGTGCACAGAGACAGATGGCGAGAAACAGCCACCAGCTATCGGAGTGAAGGGCAAAGAGGCGGCGCGGATAGAGATGCGAAATCCAATTGCGCATAACCTGCATGCCCAGGATCAACATCAGCAGCAAAACCTGCCGGTCGACGCGCGGGCGCATGAGATTTCTGCGGATCCAGCGATAGATACTCAGATCCACAAACGGAGAAAACGACCAGATATCTTCTTCCGAGACAAACGCCCGATAGGTGCCGAAGATCAATGCCACAACAAGATTGAAGGGCAAGGTGAGATATTCCCGGTGCAGTACCGCCGGAATGGAAAGAAAAACCCCGGCAAGCATGGCCGGTGAGGTGCCGAGCAGCAAAGCGACCAGGATCACAGCCTCAAAGGAGATATCCGCAGCCAAAAAGTTGGGCACCACGACGCGAACCCATACGCCCAGGGTCAACGGAACACAAATACACGCCAGCAGCCCCAGCATCTGTCCGACACTGCGGCGATGGCTCAGCAGCAAGTCCTTGAAGACAGTCGATCGCGACAAGGCGCTGGAAACCGCAGCGGCTACGCCCAGTTTGATCAACAGCGTGATCAGAATCAGCTTGGAATCAATCACGACTTCACTTTACTCCGGCTGTGCAACGAAGCGTAGGAGAGAATGAGGGCCCTATAATCGAAGTATGCCGTTTGCCAGCGTACGTAAAGCCGCCGAAGCCGATTTTCCTACGCGATGGGGCCATTTCCGTATTTTTGGCTTTGTCGGGACACGCGCGGGAGAGGCTCCGGAACCTGGCTGCGAGACGAATTCCTACCAGAACGAACAGCAGGAGGAGATGGTTGCCCTGGTGATGGGAGATGTTTCCAGTGCTCCACCGATCGTCCGCATTCATTCGCAATGTTTGACCGGAGACGTGTTCGGTTCGCTACGCTGCGACTGCCGTCTTCAGCTGGAGCTAGCGCTGCAAACCATTGCCGATGCCGGCGCAGGCATTTTGCTATACGAGCAACAGGAAGGCCGCGGTATCGGGCTGATGCCAAAGCTGCAGGCCTACGCGCTCCAGGACAAAGGCTTGGACACGGTGGAAGCCAATGAGGAATTGGGCTTCAAAGCGGATTGCCGCGCATTCGAACTTCCCGCGGAGGTGCTCAAGCTGATGGGCATTTCGGAAGTTCGCCTGATGACGAATAACCCGGAAAAAGTTGCAGCCCTGGAAACCGCGGGGATACGTGTTATGGAGCGAGTTTCCGCCGCCGTGGAATCCCAGGAAAGCTTTGAAAAATATCTTCAGGTAAAGCGCGAGAAGATGGGGCACCTGACCGACGAGGTGAAGGTTGGTCCCGTGAACGCGGAAGCCGGCTCGCGGTAATGCAATCGATTATCTGGGCAGGCTTTTTCGACAAACGCCACCTGCGATGCCTGCACGCGTGATACTTACTTGTGGTTCCACTCCCCTAGGTAGAACCGGTTTCTCGCAGCGCAACTAGTAGCTTGGCGGTGAGAACCGCCTGACCTACATGGCGCTGGGTATGGTCCGCGCAATGGATCAGCAGGCCAGCCACGGTAGTTGGCAACTGCTTACGCCCTACTGTGCGAGACTCGTGCCAACGCGCCGGGACAATGGCGAGAATTCGTAGTTCCGCCGACCTCAGTCCCCGTTCCAACTCCGCCAGAAGTTCCTGTTTGCTGCCATTCGCGTCCTGCTCCGCAGCAAGCACGCGCATCTGCCCCTCGCTGAGAGAATCTCCTTCTGCATACGTCAACAACCGATCCAGGCTTCCTGCAATATGGCGTAGGTGGAAGGAGACGGGAGCCAATCCGTGAGGACGTGCATGCAGTTCCTCTTCGCGGAGAGGTCCGCACCATCGTTCCATATCCTCCTGCGCCAACTGGAGCGCGTGCAGCACGGCCCGCTGCTCAGCAGGCAATTCCGTGAGCGTGCCACGCAACCACGGCTCCGTGCGCGATCCGGGATTTTCCCGGCGAGAGGGCTGGAGTTCTGTACCGGCAGGACGTTCCAGGTTCATAGAATACCCAGCGATGGTGTGTATGCCTTGGACGAGATCGATTGCGACAACACAGCGGGAGCGCGCTCGCCTGCGTCCCGGGCTCCATTCACTTCAGCTTGGCGGCTGAAAGGCTTCCACAGGCGTTCCCGCACTGTTTTTCACGCGAACGACGGTGATTTTATGGAACCCTTCTTTGAACGACGGCGGACGAAGACGTTCCGCCATGCTGCGCATGGCCGCTTCATTCACCATGTAATCGCGCCGCAAATTCCGCTCCATACAGACATCAAAAGGCACGTCGAAAAAGACAGCATGGACTTCGTACCCGAAGCTGCGCGCCATCTTGATCCATTGCCGTCTTTCATGGGGCGAAAGGTTAGTTGCGTCCACATAGTTCCACGGCATTTTCGCAATCAGGCGAGCACGCAACAAGGAACGCAGCGTGGAAAACACCAATCCCTGATAGCGCTGTTCCGTAATATCGTCGAACAGAATGCTGCGCAGCATATCACTCGACAGCGGAGTGACGCCCCGACGCTTGAACCAGGTGGTTTTGCCGGAACCAGGCAATCCAATGGCAAGCACCACGTAGCCTTTCGGCGATTTGGACGCCTGCAGTTCCGCCGGCGGCTGTCCCAGAGACTCCGGCTGTGTTTCCACCACCAGCTGGGGTTCTGCTACGGAGGACGGAGGCTTTTCCAGTCTTTCCGGGCTGACATCCCCCCGACCTTCCGAGCGGTTTCCCTGGCGGTTTCTCCACTGCCGGCCCGAAGATCTTTCATTGCGATCGTCAGGCTGCACGGATGCTCCTGCATCCTCGTGGGAAATGGAGGCGGCGCTTGCCGAGGGAACCTCATGTGGTGTCGCATCCTCGCGCTCGATCGCTTGAGGATAAGAGGGCTGCAATGGTGTTGGCTGGTCTTGCGGAATCTCGTGACCAATCTTTCCGGTTGACTCGGAATTGTTCGTCACCGGCTTCTTACGACGTCTCATTAGTTTTTCGCGCACCCAATCGCGCATGATGCGCTTGTAACACATTGCCCGCATGGGCTGCAAACCGGGGCCTGGTTACGTGGGCCGATTTCGAAGCTGCCTAGGAACCCGGGGGCGGATTTCAGGCCCCGATCTATCGAAACTTTCCCACGGATGTGTTCCCCGTCACCGGAGCCGTCTCGTCCGCCATCGTACAATGGTGCTATATCTCGATTACTCAACAGGAGGGAAATTTACAATGGCTGTAAAGGTTGGCATCAACGGTTTCGGCCGCATCGGGCGGAACGTTCTACGGGCATCTCTCGGCAATCCGGAAATTGAATTTGTGGCAGTAAACGACCTGACGGATCCGAAGACGCTGGCCCATTTGCTCAAGCACGATTCTGTTCTTGGCAATCTGCAGAATGACGTGCAACATGGCGATGACTTCATCAGTGTAGACGGAAAGAAAATCAAGGTTTTTGCCGAAAGGGATCCAGCCAAGCTTCCCTGGGACACGGTTGGCGCCCAGATCGTCGTCGAATCGACCGGACACTTTACCGACGCCACCAAGGCGAAAGCACACCTGGGATCGACGGTCAAGAAGGTCATCATCTCAGCCCCCGCCAGCAACGAAGATTTGACCGTTGTGTTGGGCGTGAATGAAAACAAGTACGATCCGGCCAAGCATAACGTCATATCCAACGCCTCCTGCACCACCAACTGCCTGGCTCCCGTGGCGAAAGTGCTGCTGGATAGCTTCGGCATCAAATCCGGTCTGATGAATACGATCCATAGCTTCACCAACGATCAAGTCACACTTGATTTTCCACATAAGGATCTGCGCCGTGCCCGCGCCGCCAGCCTCTCCATCATTCCCACCTCCACCGGCGCAGCCAAAGCGCTGCATTTGGTAATTCCGGAGCTGAAGGGTAAGTTGGACGGTTTTTCGCTGCGTGTTCCGACTCCCGTGGTTTCTGTAGTCGATCTGACGGTGGAGACGGAAAAGCCGGTCACGGTGGAATCTGTGAATGCAGCGTTGAAGGCCGCCGCGGACGGACCCATGAAGGGAATTCTTGGATTTGAAACTGCTCCTCTGGTTTCGATCGATTTCCGGGGCAATCCACTCTCCTCCATCGTCGACTCTCCGCTGACCAAGGTAGTGGGAAACATGGTCAAGGTGCTCAGCTGGTATGACAACGAATGGGGCTACTCCTCCCGCGTTAAGGACCTGATCCTCTTCCTGGTCAAGAAAGGTCTCTAAGGCGCGGAATCCGCCCTGTTGAGCGCATTCCGAAGGACTGAGGCCCCCCGCCGCACTCCTTCGGAAGATTCGCGAAATTCCATCTCCCGGAGTAACATCATGCGACAGAACATTGCTGGCACGTCTCCGTATGAACCGATCCTCGGATTTTCGCGCGCCGTGCGTATCGGCAACACAATCCACGTATCGGGGACGGCGCCGGTGGGCGCCGAGCAAAGCGATGCCGCCGGCCAGACCCGCCACATACTGACCATCCTGCAAAAGACACTGGAACAGGCTGGAGCCAAGCTGGAAGACGTGGTGCGGACGCGCATGTACCTGACCCATGCGGAGGACTGGGAGGCGATAGGCCGCGTCCACGGCGAGTACTTCGGCTCTATCCGTCCGGCAGCTACCATGGTGGTTGTCGCCGCGCTGTTGAACCCGGCGTGGCGCATTGAAATTGAAGCAGAAGCGATTCTTTCCAACCTGGAACACTAAGTGAGCCTACAGATGTCTAAACTATCGATTCGCGATCTCTCTCTGGAACACAAGCACGTCCTGATCCGCGTGGATTTCAACGTTCCGCTGTCAGAAGACGGAAGTCAGATCACGGATGACACGCGCATTCGCGAAACGCTGCCCACGCTGGAATATGCGCTGCGTCATCGCGCCAAGGTCATTCTTGCCTCGCACCTGGGACGCCCGAAGGGAAAGCCCAATCCGAAGATGAGCCTGCGCCCGGTCGTCGATCGGCTGCGGCAGCTTCTGGGTCATACCCTTGGCCAGTCGGTAAATGTCGGCTTTTCGCCCGACTGCGTTGGCGAGACTCCGGAAGAAATGGTCCGCATGCTGGAGTCCGGCCAGGTGTTGCTGCTGGAAAATCTGCGCTTTCATGCAGAAGAAGAGAAGAACGACGCGGCCTTTGCCAAGCGACTGGCAAAACTGTGTGACGTTTATGTCAACGACGCTTTCGGCAGCGCCCATCGCGCCCATGCCTCTACGGAAGGTATTACCCATTTTGTTGCCCAATCGGCCGCCGGACTGCTGATGGAAAAAGAGCTGAACTATCTGGGCAAGGCGCTCAGCGGGCCGGAGAAGCCCTTTATCGCCATTCTCGGCGGCGCCAAGGTATCCGACAAAATTGAGGTCATCCAAAATCTGCTGGATAAAGTCGACGCACTGTTGGTTGGCGGCGGCATGGCTTACACATTCCTGAAAGCCAAGGGGCAGGATGTCGGCAAGTCTCTGCTGGAAGCTGACAAGATTGACGTGGCTCGTCAAGCGATGCAAACCGCGGCTGAGCGGGGAGTGCGCTTCCTGTTGCCGGTTGATCACGTTCTCGCCGACAAATTTGCCGCCGATGCGCACACGCAAGTGTTCTCCAGCGACGGGAACTTCCCTGCCGACTGGATGGCGCTCGACATCGGTCCGCAAACCATCAATCTGTTTGTGGATGAAATTTCCCGCGCTCGCACCATCGTTTGGAATGGCCCCATGGGAGTATTCGAGATGCCAGCGTTTGCGCATGGCACCATGCAGGTGGCCCAAGCGGTCGCGGACAATCCTTCGGCAACTTCGATCATTGGTGGGGGAGATTCGGTTGCCGCGGTCCAGAAGGCGGGAGTCGCGGACAAGATCACCCACATCTCGACCGGAGGCGGAGCCTCGTTGGAATTTCTGGAAGGGAAAAAATTGCCGGGCGTCGAAGCCCTCACGGAGAAAACTGCATGACTCGCAAGCCACTGATTGCCGCTAATTGGAAGATGTATAAAACTCCTGCCCAGGCAAAGGAATTTGTTAACGCATTTCTGCCGTTGATTCAGGGCCAGACCCGGGCTGAGATCGTTCTTTGCCCTCCTTTCGTCGATATCGCTGTCGTCGTGGCAGCTGCCCAGGGCAGCCAGATCCAGGTGGGCGGGCAAAATATGGATTGGCGAGAGGAAGGTGCGTTTACCGGAGAAATCTCTGCACCGATGTTGATTGCCGCAGGCTGCACCCATGTCGTGCTGGGGCACTCCGAACGGCGACAGTTCTTCGGCGAAACCGACGATACGGTGAACAAAAAGCTGCATGCTGCGCTCAAGCACAAATTAACGCCCATCGTTTGTGTCGGCGAATTGCTGGCGGAGCGCGAAGGCGGCAGGACGGAAGAAGTTCTGTTGCGGCAAACGGAGAATGGTCTAGCGGGTGTGACGCCCGATCTGGCGAAACCCATCGTGATTGCTTATGAACCCGTGTGGGCCATTGGTACCGGCAAGACTGCGACCCCGGAGATTGCCGCGGAAGCACATGCCGTCATTCGCGGGCAAGTCGCGCGGTCGCTCGGCCGCGAGATTGCCGACGGGATGCGCATCCTTTATGGCGGCAGCGTCAAACCGGAGAACGCGACCTCCTTAATGAGCCAGCAAGAGATTGACGGCGCACTCGTCGGCGGGGCCAGCCTCGACCCGCAATCGTTTGCAAAATTATTTTGTATACCTCTTTTTTGAGGAAATAGTGATATTGCGGTATAGATACGGAATTTTTCGAAAAGGTGTAATTGAATGCGCGAGTTGTATGAAGAGCTTGGCGTCAATTGCACCTTGCACTATTTCCCTAGCTTGCCTGATTTTTATTCTGGCTACCTTCGCCTTACAAGCACAAATTAAGGCTCCGGATAAATTCGATTCAAGGTATCCTACCCAAACCGAACAATTACAGGCAAAGTCTGTTCTCCGTGGATTTTGGAACGGTTCATCCATGGATCGAGAACCCGTACTCTTTGTACGGGAGCCCGGTGTGAAATTCCCTACCGCAAAGCTTATGTTCGTTCCCACTCAGATCATCAGTGTCACCAGCGGGGATGGGCGTCATACATTTGATGAAGGCCGGGATTATCTTTGGAACCCAGGCAGCAATACCCTCACTCTGACGCCAAACTCGCGTATACCATTTAAGACATTTGCCGAACTGCATCCTCCCAAAGGATCTCCTGAATCTTACGGCGAAACGCTCGACGGACAGAGTGGCCTGTTTTTCGTTGAGGGCGGCGCCGTTTTTCAAAGTCTGCAGATGAACGTCACCTATGATCACAAGGAAAAATGGAAGGGATTTGTTCCTCCATCTGCTTCAACAAATTTACGTCGCACCATTGCCCAATTAAAGAATAAAAAGCCACTCCATATTGTTGTTCTGGGAGATAGCATTTCCGCGGGATACTGCGCTTCGGGCACTTTTGGCGGCCCGCCGTATCAGCCACCCTTTACAGGTTTGCTTGCCGAGGCATTGCATGTTGAATATGGGGCCCCAGTCTCGTTAGACAATCTTTCAGTCGGTGGAATGGAGTCAAGCTGGGGTGTGAGCATGGCTTCGGATGTTGCAGCGGAAAGTCCAGATTTGGTGATTATTGCTTTTGGTATGAATGATGCAAGCGCGGGAGAATCGTCC
>JAJYSL010000543.1 GCA_021793595.1 Acidobacteriota bacterium | reverse complement strand
TACACCGATGCATTGATGCACGACGCCATTCGCAATTCCAAAACCAGCCAGGCACCCATTGAATTGATTGTCGAAAATACGGCCTACTTCCGCGACGTCAAGATCGACTACCACGGAGGCGAACGTTATCCGCATTTGGAGCGCGTCGACTCCAAACCCGACATGCTGGATCGAATATTGCAGCCGCTACCGATGCACTCGAAGAAATAAACATTGCTTTCGCTTTGCCAATGACGCCGCTACCTATCCGAGGTGGCGGCGTCTTTGCTGGACGTCGCGGAGAAATGAATGAGGAAAAGGGTATTGTCTCTTTCGCGTCTTATCGGCTGTGGAGGACTGCTGGCGGCGATCTTGCTGCTGGGGGCTCACCTCTTTGCGCAATCCACTCCGTTGTTGGTCGATGTGGATCATCGCGCCGCGACCAGCCTGGACGGGGCGTGGCACACCATCATCGACCCCTATGGCAACGGACTCTATAACTCCGACGACAGTATCAATCTGCATGGCTACGGCGAAAACCGCCAACCGAAATCGAAGAGCGACCTGGTCGAATACAGCTTCGCGAAAGGTCCTACGCTTCAAGTCCCCGGCGATTGGAACACGCAGCGTAAAGACTTGCTGTTCTACGAAGGCGTGGTCTGGTACGAGAAGAATTTCACTTACACTCCCAAGCCGAATACTCGGACATTTCTCCATGTCGGCGCTGCAAATTACCGAGCCTATATTTTCGTGAATGGCACGAAGGTTTGTCAGCACGAGGGAGGCTTCACTCCTTTCGACTGCGATGCGACCGGCACGCTACACAGCGGCGATAACTTTGTGGTGATTGCGGTCGACAACACGCGTCTGCGCGATGGCGTGCCCACCCTGAAAACAGATTGGTGGAATTATGGAGGCCTTACACGAGATGTTTCGCTGATTCAGGTACCGGAAAACTACATCGACGACTTTGACTTGCACTTGCAGCGCGGCAGCAAAGCGGAAATTGAGGGCTACGTTCACGTGCGCGGTGCCGGTGCGGGAGAGTCAGTCGCTGTGCGCATTCCGGAGGCTGGCATTGTGCAGCAGGCGAAGACGGATGCATCGGGCCGTGCGCCGATCTCCATCCATGCGCCGGGATTGGAGCTTTGGTCGCCCGAGCATCCAAAGCTGTACCATGTTGAGATTCAGGCCGGAGCCGGAGCAGGCCACGATTCGCTGACCGACGACATCGGATTTCGCACCATTCAGGTTCGCGGCACAGAAATTCTTCTGAACGGTACACCGATTTTTTTGCGCGGCGTCTCCATTCATGGTGAAGCGCCCATCCGCGGCGGCCGCCCCACCAGCGAAAAGGACGATGTCACGCTTTTACAGTGGGCAAAGGAGATGGGAGTAAATTTTGTACGTCTTCCCCACTATCCTCAAAGCGCCCGCATGATGCGGCTGGCCGATCGCATGGGCATCATGGTCTGGGAGGAAGTGCCGGTCTACTGGGCCATCGAGTTTGATAATCCGCAGGTCTTGGCGAAGGCGCAGCAGCAGCTTGCGGAAATCATTCGGCGCGATCGCGACAAGGCGTCTGTGATCTTCTGGTCGGTCGCGAACGAAACGCCGGTGACTCTGGCACGCAACAGATTTCTTGAAGCGATGATCGCTTCCGCGCGGGCTCAGGATAGTACCCGCCTGGTTACCGCCGCGCTATTGTCTTCGCGGCATGCAGATGAAATCCAGGTGAACGATCCGCTGGGCGCCTACCTCGATGTTGTCAGCTTCAATGAATATGCGGGCTGGTATCAAGGCACGCCGCAACAGGTCGCGAACATCAAGATCACTTCCATCTATCAAAAGCCGCTGCTGTTAAGCGAGTTTGGCGCGGGCGCGAAAGCCGGTTTCCGCGCCGACGCCGAAACCCGCTGGAGCGAAGAATTTCAAGCGAACGTCTATGGCCGGCAGTTACAAATGCTGCGACGCGTGAAAAATCTGCGCGGCATGTGCCCGTGGCTGCTGGTGGATTTCCGCTCGCCGCTCCGCGAACTTCCTGGCGTTCAGGATTTCTACAATCGCAAGGGACTCATCTCCGATCAGGGCCAAAAAAAACAGGCCTATTTCGTGATGCAAAAGGCCTATCTGCAACACACCGTTGGCAACGCGCAATAACCCAATCGAACGCGGCTTACCAAACGCTTGCTCCCTACCGCTCCAGCTTTCGCCAATACAACGTCGGAGTGGCTCTGACGTTTTGGTGTGGGGTGTCACTGCACGTGACGAACGTCACTGACCGATGGTACACCGGCGGCAACACTACTTGTGGAGGCGATGAAGAGAGTTGGCGAAAGCCAATTTGTCATGACCCAGCGTTTGGCAACGGTTTGGAAACGGAGAAGGACCATGAAACGATCTGCAACAGCAAGCTGGGCCGCATGTACGTTGCTGACCCTCGCAATGGCAACCGCTGGCACAATCGGGTGCGGCAGTGGTTCCAGCTCCAGCACCGGTTCAACTCCGCCCACAACGCCCCCCGCTGCATCGACGGCTGTGCTGGTGAATATGGGCGACACTCCCTCGGACTCGGTCCTGGAGTGCACGGTGACTATCAGCGCGATGAGTTTTACGAATACATCCGGCACCAACGTGGCCGTGACCATCGCCTCCCCTATGACGCTGGAGCTGGCGCACCTGCGGGGGACGGTGGCTCCGCTCATGATGCAGTCCATTCCGCAGGGAACATACAATGCGATGGCTCTGACACTGTCCTCGGCGACCGTCACTTCCATGACATCGGCGCATACCCCGGTGCAGCAGGTTTTTTCCACGCCAATGACCGTCAATATCCCATTGAGCACTCCGCTCACGGTGGGAAACAACGCAATGGTGATGAACCTGGACCTGAACCTCTCCACATCCGTGGGGAGCGGTTCTGGCGGAGCGATCACCTTTACTCCCACGTTTGACG
>JAJYSL010000006.1 GCA_021793595.1 Acidobacteriota bacterium | reverse complement strand
TCCCAAAAATCGTACCTTTTCCTTCATGACCGGCTCCTCTCCGCTTGTGGCTCTGAGTTGTGCTTCTCTACTGAATCACAGCCTAACCCACGGTCTGCGCATTGGACCGGTCACTCCATTTTGACTAGTGGAGTGAAAAATACATGGGTTGTGAGCGATCGCGCTATCCGATCACCCGCAGGACTGTCCCTGCCTGCACAATAGCGCCCGCCCTGACCTCCACGCGAGTGACCGTCCCCGGCCTGGAGGCTTTCAGTTCATTCTGCATCTTCATCGCTTCCATGATCACCAGAGGCCGCTCTGCCTGGACTACATCGCCGACGGCCACCAGCAGTTTCACGACCTGCCCCGGCATCGACGCCTTGATTGAAAATGCGCCACTCTCGCGGGCGGACGTTCTCGCCTGCGATCGCAGTGACCGTGGATCTTCAATGGTGTAGGCCATCCGGTGCCCCCCGACGACCACTGCCTCGGCGCCGGGACGAGGATCGAAGAGCACGCGGTACGATCGCCCATCGATCCACAACGACAAAACGCGAGGGGACAGAAAGCGCGCCTCCGCGGCACAGGGCTTGCCGTCCAGAAGGAATCGTTCCGCACTGCCGGGCCCGCTCGACCGCGAGCGTGTGCTTGTGGCCACCCAGATGAATGGCGCACGTCATTGTCGAAGCGCCTCGCTGCGTGCCGCTGTCTTCCATTTCGATGGACTGCCAGATGCGTTGCCGATAGACGAGGAGGAAGCAAGCGTGGAATCTTCTGCCGCGGTCGCGCCCTCTTTCTGATGGAAGATTGACGCGGCAACCACCGCAGCCTGCTCTCGCAATGCCTGTCTCTCGGAGTTTCCCTTCTCCGCCTTCAATCTGAATTTTGCCAGCAACGGTTCCAGATAACTGATGTCGACCTTCCCAGCGCGAAAGTCCGGGTCTCGCAGGATGCGACGAAGCAAACGGATGTTGGTCGCGATGCCGCCCACGTGATACTCACACAGCGCACGCAACATGCGCTCAATCGCCATGTCTCGCGTGGAACCGAAGGCAATCAACTTGGAAATCATCGGATCGTATTCCAGCGGAACGGTCCACCCTTCGTAGACGCCACAATCTTCACGAATCCCCGGCCCGGATGCCTTCCGAAAACGTGTGATCGTTCCGGGCGACGGAAGAAAATCCTTCTCCGGATCTTCGGCATAGACGCGGCACTCGAGGGCATGTCCGCGGAGTTGAATCTCCTGCTGGGTGAAAGGGAGCGGTGCGCCTTCAGCAATCCGGATCTGTAAATGCACCAGGTCTAGCCCGGTCACAAATTCCGTTACCGCGTGATCGGCGGACAAACGCGGATTCATTTCAAGGAAGTAGAACTTTCGCTTCGAATCCAGCAGAAATTCAACAGTCCCGATATTCGTATATCCAGTTGCTTGAGCCAGGCGAATCGCTGCTTCTCCCAACCGGGTTCTCAACTCTTCATCCACAGCGGGCGACGGGGCTTCTTCGATAATTTTCTGGCGACGGCGCTGCACGCTGCTTTCGCGCTCACCCAGCGAGACGCAATGCCCGTGCTGATCGGCCACAATCTGCACCTCAATCAAGCGCGCATGATCGATCAGCCTTTCCAGATAAACGGCGTCGGATCCGAACGCTTGTTCCGCTTCAGAGCGGGCGTTCTTCAATGCTTCCTCCAGCGCAAGTCGGGAGTGCACGATGCGCATTCCCTTGCCTCGTCTGCCTGCCGCTGCCTTCAACAGAATCGGATAGCCGACCTGCGCCGCCACCTGCTTCGCATCCGCAAGCGACTCCACCGGTCCCAGAGATCCAGGCACGCGCGGCAGTCCCGCTGCATCGGCGATTTGGCGCGCGCTGGTCTTCGATCCCAACTTCCGCATCGCATTCGCATTGGGCCCCAGGAAATGTATACGCGCAGCTTCGCACGCCACGACAAAGTCGACATTTTCGGCGAGGAAACTGTATCCGGGATGGATGGCGTCCGCTCCGCACTGCTTGGCGATTTCCAGAACCAGGTCGGGACGAAGATAGGATTCGTGGGCCGGAGACGGCCCCAGGCGATACGCTTCATCCGCGTACGCAACATGCAGACTTGTGCGGTCTGCGTCAGAGTAGACCGCAACCGAGGCAATCCCTAATTCTTTGCAGGCGCGAAGAATGCGCAGCGCAATCTCACCGCGATTGGCAATCAGGATTTTCTTGATCTTTTTCAAGGCTCAGTGTACCGGGTTTGCGGAGCTGGCTCATGTAAGATGAATCGCCGGGTCTGAGCGCACCAGAAAATCAAGGCCTCCGACTGGTTCGGAGGCCTTTGGCTTGATACTTTATGCTGCTGTTGCTGAAGGGCTACTTGCCGAGAACAATGCCCTTCGGAACACTCTGGTTTGCTTTGAGTTGGTTCGCCTTACGGGCAGCCATGGCTTTCTGCACCCACTGGTCAGCCGTCGCCAAATCCGCCTTGCGAACGTCGTCGTTTCCGCATTCGGTTTCGGCCTTGCGACGATAGATCAGGTTGATGTAGGCCATCGCCTCGTCGTAATTTTCCTTCAGCTGAGTGGCCTTGTTCAGCGCGTCCAAAGCTTCCTGAATGAGTGGAGTGTTCTTTTCCGCCAGCGCTTCGCAAGCCTTCTTGTCCTTGATCGGATCGCCGTTGTCGTGCAGCCCAAACGACTGGCGAACAGGGATGGCATTCTTGTAGGCCACGGTCCAGTCGATCACGCCGATGGTGTAATACGCGGCCGCATCGGTTGGATCCACTTCGATCACCTTTCTTTGATACGCCTTGGCTTGATCGAAGTCCTGGATGTTCAGATAAAGCGCTGCGATTCCCTTTAGAGCGTTGATGTCTTTGGGCTCTTTCTCCAGAACCATTTGAAAGTTCTGAATAGCAAGTTGCGCATTTTTCAAATTGTCAGGAGTTTTAAGATTGGGAATCACTTGCTGGGAATATGCCGTCGCAAGATAGAGTCGAGCCATCGGCAACGTAGGATCCAGCGCGACCGCCTGTTGGAAATGGTTGATGGCTTCTTCATAGCGAGCCGTTTTGAAAGCCTCTACCCCCTTGTTCAGCTGGTCACGGGCTTTAAGTCGGTTACATCCGGTGGTGAGAAATAACACAGTACATAGCAATGCTGCCATGACCGGAAGACGTACAATGCGATTCATTCGGCTTGACCTCTCCTTACAATCAGTCGACGCCCACCCAGGCTGGATCGGGAGGGAAAACCTTTGCAGAAATTGTGATTTTCCTTACCGTGCGATCTTACTCTGTTTCGTGAAAATGAGAAAGCTCTCGAAACGCGCCCGTTGCTTCCACCCAATCGTGGCAGAACAGGACGGCGGGTGCCGCCGCTATTGTCCGGCAGCAATCTTTGGAGTGATGACGCCGATGTGGTCGACGTTGGCCTGGTTGCCGATGTCCACGACGTCCGCAATCGCTGCCCAGTCCAGATTGGGATCGCCCTTGATGAACATTACCTTGGTCGCCCGGGTGGCATAGATCGCCTCCAATTGAGGCAGCAGTTGGCTATGCGCCACGTCGGTCTCATTGATCTTGTACGCAGGCTTCCCTCCCGGAGACGAAAGCACCTGCACTACGATGGTGCGATCGCTTTCGTTCTGGTGTTGCGGATTTTTTGGCGGCTGCGGTACTAGCGCGTTCAGGCCGTGTGGCGTGGTCGGCGTGATGACCATGAAGATGATCAGCAACACCAGCAGCACGTCGATAAGAGGAGTCACGTTCGGGGTCGACGAAAGACCGCCGACGTTTCCACCTGTCATTGCCATGAGATTATCCTCGCTTCAAGAAACTGCGGGTTCGGTGCATCCAAGAGCCCGCGCTTGTTCTGTCTTAACCTGCATTGCCAGAGGCGTGCGCGAGGGAAGCCTTTCCCGCGACACCCGACTCCATCCCTAGTTGCCGGATGGATTTGGCGGAGTCTTTTCATTTGGTGCCGGCGTCGCATTTTGCTCGGGCTCGGTCAGGAACGCCACTTCGTCGACGCCTGCGGTCCGCAGGTTGTCGATTGCGTCCATCACCACACCATACCGGGCGCGCGCATCGGACCGGATAAATACCGTCTTGTTGGGCTTGTTTTCCAGCAGCGCCTGCGCCTTTGGGCCCAGATCCGCCAGTGAAATCTGATTTGCGCCCAGATAGACTCGGCCATCGCGCACAATGGATACCTTCACGGCGTCATCTTTGTCGGCATCCGGCAGCGGCACGGCGCTCATTGTCCTCGCCAGGTCGACATTCACCTTGTTGTTCAACATCGGCGTGACGACCATGAAAATGATCAGCAACACCAGCATCACGTCGACCATCGGGGTGACGTTGATGTCGGAATTGACCTTTTTACCTTCGTCTCGTTTTGCGATTGCCATAACAAACTCCCAGAGGTCTAGAACCCCACACCGCGCAAGGGGCATGGAACACAGCCCAAAATGTTTTCAGGTTCGGCCCGGCAGGCCGGCGAAACAATCATGCTTCGCCGGCCAGATCCGTCATTCCTGTGTGAAACCGCGTCCTGAACTTCCAGGCTTCCAGTTAGCGGCGTGCGCCCTGCTTCAGGAAGTAGTCCACCAGTTCGCTGGAAGAGTTGTCCATTTCGACGTCGAAGGCTTCCACGCGGTTGGTGAAGTAGTTGAACGCCATAACTGCCGGAATGGCGACGAACAGACCGAACGCAGTCGTGACCAACGCTTCAGAAATGCCACCGGCCACTGCGCCGATGCCGGAAGTCTTCTGGGTGGCGATCGATTGGAACGCGTCGAGAATACCGATCACCGTTCCGAACAGTCCGATAAACGGCGCTGTCGAACCGATCGTCGCCAGACCGCCTAAGCCGCGCTTCAGCTTGGCGTGGACAATCGCTTCTGACCGTTCCAGGGCGCGCTGGCTGGCTTCGACCTGGTCTTCTGTGACCGTGCCGCCGCTGCCGTAATTGCGGAACTCCTGCAGGCCAGCGGTAACGACTTCGGCAAGGTGAGACTTCTTGCTGCGATCGGCAACTTTGATCGCTTCGTCGAGGCGGCCTTCTTTCAAGGCACCGGCAACCTTGGGGGCAAATTCACGGCTCTGCTTGCGGGCAGCCGAGAAATACAGTGCGCGGTCGATCATCACAGCCAAGGACCACACCGACATGATCAGAAGAAGGAATACGACACCCTTCGGCAGCCAGCCCATGTTGTGCCACATGTCCACGATGCTGAAACCGACCTGCTGCTGATCTTGGAAGAACGCGGCGAGAGAAGCCGTGTGGGGAACGAATTGCGATACGTGTGCGAGAATCACAGGAATTTATCCTCCTTAAGGATAAGCTTGCTTTGGTTATTGCCGGGCTACTACATGTTTTGAGCGAGTGAATGCGAAGTTATCACTCATTCAAAGTGAAAACAACACTGATTGTCGTGTCGACGTCCACAGGTACCCCATCGAGCACGGTGGGACGATACCGCCAGCGCCGCACGGCATCCAATGCCGCCTCCTGCAACATGGCCGGACCGCTCACCACTTTTAAGTCTTGAATCGTTCCATTCTTTCCAATCGTTGCAGCCAAAACCACCGTGCCCTGAATGCGAGCCGCTTTTGCGATTGGCGGATAGATGGGCTGCACCTGGTCGATGATTCTGCTGGCTTCAACGCCGGACGAAACCGTGATCTTTTTCGGCGCCGCAACCTTGACCACGGGACCATTTCCCATGCTGCCCAGGATGCCTCCAATCACGCCTTCGCCGCTTCCACCACCGAGACCGCTCATTCCAGCCACGCCTCCGGTCGCCGGCGGGGGAGCCTGGTCTTTCACCATCTTGATCGTCTTCGGAATTCTGCTGGGTGCGGTCAGCTGATCCGCCATCGACTCTACATGCACCTGCACAACTTTGACCTGCGGCGGCGGGGGCGGCGGGGGTGGCGGTGGGGGTGGCGGTGCCACCAACAGGGTTGCCAATGCCTGGTTCGGCAACGCTTCCGGATAAATAAGAGGAATCAGAATCAAAATGGCGACCACAGTGGCGTTCAAAATCGCTGTTGCGATCATCCAGTACTTGCTTTTTGTTTTCAGCTTGTTAGCCGACTCAAATGTGCTGTCTTCAAACATGGCGCACCCCCTCGCGTACTCTTCGCTTTTCCTTAGACACCGGAGACGAGGTAGAAAGTTCCCGAAATATTCGCGATTCGATCACTTTTTCGAAGCATTCCGGTCTACCCATCGCTCTCCGATTGCTTGCCAGCCCACTGGAGGAGGATGTGGGCCGACGTACCATCGGTTCTTGCTTGGACTGCGACAGAACGTTTCCGCTACGCTTTAACCTTTTTCCCAGCCGGAAGCGTCGCAACTTTACCGCGCTTTCCCCGCCAGTCCTGATAGGCCACCAGCATCGGAGCGGCCACCGCGATCGAAGAGTAGGTACCGATCAGGATGCCGATCACCAGCGCGAACGAAAAACCATTCAAAACTTCTCCTCCGAACAAGAACAGGGCCAGAACCGTCAAAAATGTCAGGCCGGAGGTCAGCACCGTTCGGCTCAATGTCTGATTGATGCTCTTGTTCACGATCTCCGACAGCGTACCGCGTCGAATCAGCTTCAAATTCTCGCGAATGCGATCGAAAACCACGATGGTATCGTTCATCGAATAACCGATCAGCGTCAGAATCGCCGCCACCACGGTCAGCGTCATCTCGCGATTGGCCAGACTGAATGCGCCCACTGTAATCAGGGTGTCGTGGAAGACGGCCACCACGGCGGCGACGCCGTAGATCAACTCAAACCGGAACCAGAGATACACCAGCATTCCCGCTAGCGAATACAGGGTTGCGAAGATGGCCTTCTGCCGCAGTTGCGCGCCCACCTGCGGTCCCACAATCTCCGTATTGCGCACCGTAAAGCCGGACAGGTACGCGCCCTGCTCCAAGGCCGAAACCACCCCGGGCTCAACCTTGCCTTGCAAATTTGAAATCGATCCGATCAGGCCGTCCTTCACCTTATCGCGATAGTTCAAAATCGTGTCCGCGATCTGCGGATACTGGACCTCTTCCACCGCCGGATTCGCCAGATGCAGCGGATCTGTCCTGGTCAGAAAGTCCGTTAGCGACCCCTTCGTGGCATTGTCGAGATCGAGCTTGCCTGCATTCGCCGCTCCGTTGCGCACATAGTTTTCCTGCAGGGTATGCACAATCGCCACGCGTCCGGCGTCGAGCGAAGTCTCCTTAGTGTCGCGCTCCGGAAGCGAAACAATGATTTCGTTGTCGTCCGGGCGGCCAAACCGCACGATGTTCACATCGTGCAGGCCCACACTGTCGGCGGCGCTGCGGATGCGGTTGATGCTCGGGGTCTGCTCGAACTTCAGATAGATGAGGGTGCCACCCTTGAAATCGACGCCCAGCGGCAGGTGATGCCAGAACAGCAGCGACATCAAACCCGCAATGCTGAAGATCAGAGAGAAGCCAAGGAAATACCACTTCTTCCCCAGCCAGTCGATATTTACTTCGCCAAAAAATTCCACGCCGTGCTCCGATGCTTGCTACAAGCTTGTATTTTTCTTCTCCGCCTTTGCCGTGCGTTCATCCGGCGGCGTTGTTCAGCTAACCGATCGAAATCGGCTCGCCCCGCTGTCTGCGGTTCAGATGGGCTTCGAAAATGACACGCGAGACAAACACCGCGGTAAACAGGTTCGCCAGCAGGCCGAAGGTCAACGTGACCGCAAATCCTTTCACTGGTCCGGTCCCGAACAGGAACAGAATCGCGGCTGAAACGATGGTGGTCACGTGCGTATCAATAATGGTCTGGAACGCATGCGCAAACCCTTGATCGACGGCTGCCGCGGGCGATTTTCCGGCCCGCAGTTCCTCTCGTATTCGCTCAAAGATCAGCACGTTCGAATCGACGCCCATACCGATGGTCAGAATCACTCCGGCAATCCCAGGCAACGTAAGCGTCGCGCCGGCATATCCCATAAACCCAAGCAAAATCACTAGGTTCAGGATCAGGGCCAGGTCGGCATTGATACCCGCGCCATGGTAATAGACCAGCATAAAAATCAGCACCGCCAGCAGGCCGCCGATCGCGGCTTCCACGCCGTGACGAATTGAGTCGGCTCCCAGCGACGGCCCAATAGTCCGCTCTTCCAGGAAGTGAATCGAGGCGGGCAGCGCGCCGGTACGCAACATCAGCGACAAATTCTGCGCTTCCTCTTTGGAGATGCCGCCGCCGGAAATCTGTCCCTGATCGCGGATGGCCCCCTGGATGGTCGCCACTTCGCGCACGGTATTGTCCAGCACGATGGCCATGCTCTTGCCGATGTTGGCGCTGGTGTATTGGTAGAACTTGTTGCCACCACCCGTGGTCAGGGTAAAGCTGACATCGGGACGTCCATTCACATCCACCGAGGGTTGGGCATCCCGGAACTCAGTGCCGGACACAATTGGAATTCTGTTCAGCAGATAATATTGACCGCCCGTATCCGAACCGGTGTCTGACTTCAGCAGTTCGGAATTCGGGGGCAACGTCCCGGCATTTCCCTGCAGCGCGCTCTGCTGGTCAGGATAGGGCCCTCCCAGGACTTCGTGAATTTCCAGGCGCGCCGTCGATTGAATCACATCGCGCACCCGTCCTGGATCTTCAATGCCCGGCAGTTCCACCAGAATCTCATTCGTGCCCGGCCCGTAGATCTCCACCACCGGCTCGCTGACGCCAAGTCGATTGATGCGCTCGTAAATGGTTTCTCGCGACTGGTCCAGCGCGCGTGTCTCGATGTCACGCACCACCGAAGGCTTCATCGTCAGCGTGTAGGAATTGTTGGCTCCCGACTGAATGGCGTACTGGTTGGAGAACTGGTCTTCCAGCGCGGAACGCACCGCATCGTCCTTGTTCAGCGGCACGCCGGTAATCGTAATGACCTGCGGCTCCGTTTTCGGCTCCGGTTTGGTCGCGGTCGCTCCGGTCACGCCTGCTGTCTGCAGATCCGTAATGATGCGCTGCAGATCGCTGTCGCTGGTGGAGCCGACCGCTTCCGCCACCATCACCTGCAAAATCAAGTGAGTGCCGCCGCTCAAATCCAGTCCGAGGTGGATGCGGTCCGTGATCGACTGCTTCAACGCCGAAGGACTGAATCCATTGGGAATGCCAGTGATGCCGCCGATGAACACCAGCAGAATGGCAATAATAAGAATGGTTTTTCCAGTAAGGTTCTTACGCATTTGGGTCTACAGGGATGGTATGGAATTGTGTGCCAATGGTACCGGTCGTGCGCTTCATGACTTGGCTTCATCCTCAGCCGTGGTGACGGTGGCGATGGCGGATTTGACAACTTCCAGCTTGACATTGTCCGGCGCTACCCGAATTTGAACGACGTCGTCCTTGACGGAAAGAATGATGCCTCGAATGCCGCCCGTGGTGGTGACTCGATCGCCCGACTTCAGCTTGGACAGCATCTCCTGCCAGGTCTTCTGCCGCCGCTGGCCGGGACGAATCATGAATAAATAAAAAACAACGAAAATCAGAATGAATGGCGCGAACGTGGTCAGACTTTGCAGCGGGTTCGCGGCGAACAACACAAGGCTTGCCATGCGATACGTTTCCTTTTGTCTTGCGGCATCCAGTCTTTTCTTAGGAGGCGGGGCCGAGGGTCCTGCGATTTGAATTCCTGCGCGTGCCCAGTCCAGCCCACGCACAAAGCATGGGAACGGGAACCTGCCTGCTGCTCCCATTTCCTTTGACCTGCATCTATGTCTCAAAGCGGGAGTACCGCAGACCACCTGCTACAGACCGTCTGAATATTTCCCTGAATCTTCTAGCTTACATCATGTTGGCGGGCGCGTCCCCGCGTTCGCGCCACCAGATCGTCCAGTGCGCCTAGGGAAATAGCATCGCGTACCGACCGCATCGTGTCAAGGTAGGCATACAGGTTGTGGATGCTGTTCAGCGCTCCCCCCAGCGGCTCCTTCGCCATCGCCAGATGTCGCAGATACGCCCGCGTATAGCGCCCGCACACCATGCACCCGCAGGCCGGATCGGGCGGCCTCTGGTCTTCCGCATACTGCTGATTTTTGATATTCATTCGGCCTTCGCTGGTAAACAGCAGGCCGTGTCGCGCCGCCCGCGTCGGCAGCACGCAGTCCATCATGTCCACGCCCATCGCGGCGTACTCGACAATTTCATCGGGATAGCCCACACCCATCACATAGCGGGGCTTGTCTGCCGGCAACAGCGGCAAGGTCGAGGCAATCACCGCCCGCGTATGTTCGCGCGGCTCGCCCACGCTCAACCCGCCGATCGCATACCCGGGCAGGTCCAGTTCCACCAGCCGCTCGGCCGATTCGCGACGCAAATCTTCATACATTCCGCCCTGCACAATGCCAAACAGGCTGGGAGTTTTGCCGCTCGTCTCGGCAAACCATGGCACTTCTTCCGCGTGAGCATAGAAGTAGTCGCGACTGCGACGCGCCCAGCGCATTGTCAAATCCAGCGAGGCGCGCGCCCGTTCCCGCGTCGCTGGATATTCCGTGCACTCATCGAAGACCATGGCAATGTCCGCGCCCAGCGCAATCTGCACCTCCATCGAATGCTCCGGCGAAAAAAAATGCAGCGAGCCGTCGATGTGCGAGCGAAACTCGACGCCTTCTTCCGTCACTTTCCGCAGATGATTCAGGCTGAACACCTGAAAGCCGCCGGAATCGGTCAGGATGGGATGCGGCCAACTCATAAACTTATGCAGGCCGCCCAGGCGGCGAATCCGCTCATGCCCCGGCCGCAGATACAAATGGTACGTATTGCCCAGCAAAATCTGGGTGTGGACCTGCTCCAGCACATGCTGCGGGACGGCCTTGACCGTGGCCGCTGTGCCCACCGGCATAAAGATGGGAGTTTCCACCGCGCCGTGCGGCAGCGTCAGAGTCGCGCACCGCGCCGTGCCATAGGTACTGTGAACGCTAAAAGAAAGCGACATGCTCTCTGCATTGTATGGGGAGAGTGGAGAGACGACAGTAGAAGCATTCAGTCTGGATGCCCCACATTCCTATTTTTGAGATGTGGGGCCAAGAACGCCGCGCTTATGGCTGGTCGTTATCCACATACGACTTGCACGTGGTGTGTTTCATCGGCCCGCTGATTTCCGCGCCAGTCAACGTATACCTGGGCTGCGAATTCAACTGCTGGATGGCCGCGGTAAATGACGGCTCCGCATCCGCCAGCCCGATCGGCGGCACCACGTAGTTGATCGTCCCTTTGCCGTCGATCGACTGGACGAACGTGGTTCCATTTTGAATGTCGAAGATCGTGTGGTGGCGATGTTCCGAGTAAAAGATGGAATACACCCGACCCGCGGAGTGATTCGATTCCGACGTCGCCACGACATAGAGAACTTTCTTGCCGGGATAGGATTTCGCATCCGTCCAGTACCCCAGACTCAGCGTGGTCCCTGGAGAAGTCGGCAGTTGTTTCTTCGACGCCAGACAGGTTGCCGCGTGCAGCAACAGTGGAGGTGCCTGCTGCGCGCAGGCTGCACCAGTCAGCCCGCTCAACAATAGGAGTGCCACGAAGTTCTTTCTCACCTTGATCTCTCCAGTCGCGACCAGTGTACCTGAAGCATCGCCGCTACCAGGTCCGAATCGGCGTCGATGCCCTTCATAGCGGAATCGCGAAGAACTGAAGATGAGGATTTGCAGCGGGAAAGCTTCGCCCGGGTGTGCCGCGAACATGGCGGCTCATCCGGGCTACCGACGGAGCGCGGAAACTGCCAGCGCACACCCGCGTCGAACTTACGATCCACTCACGGCCGACATCGAATTCGTTTCGGGCGCTATCGCCAGTTGGAAACGCGTGCCGCGACTCAGATTAATGTCGTGCTTCTTGCTTAGGAAGACCCCGGAGACATGGCTTTGCACCGAGCTCTTCATCATGATGTGGTTGAGCATGCCGGGATCCTGCTGAATCTTCTGATCATTTGGAATATGGTGCGGCTGCACCATCATGTACGCGTTGGTGCTTTGTGTCACGTTATAAGAAACCGGCGGATAGGCAGCCAGCAGAGTCGCCTTAATGGGCACCTCGCGACCGTTCGACAGCCTGGCTTCGTTGAACACGATGCTGATTTTCGACATGCCCCCATTTGCATAGGCGTTCTGCACCTGATCCACTTTGCCCATTAACAGGGTGCCTCTCGGCAATTCGGTCCGGCCTTCGGTTTTCACATTGGAGGTAAGCTTCGCCGTCACACTCTGGCCCTGGCGCGCCGACTTGGCATTTAACGGCTGGGTCAATTCTGCGCTCGCGCTGACAAGATTCAAGTTTTGCGGCTGCGTCTGCATCGACGCATACATAGGGAGTGAAACCAATGCGGCTGCAATTCCCAAAGCATAAGAACGGATATGCATCATATTCATCTGCTGTATCTCCTCAACGTGGTTTTGCCGGCGATGCGGCGTTCCAATCCTGGGCTGGCTGCTACGACTGGCTCGCAATCGCCCCTGCTAAATAGACGTTTGAGAACCTGCGAAGTGAAGCTGATTCGATCCCGAGTTGGAGCCAATGAAAGTAAATCGATGGTCTTCTTTGGTCGACAGGCAACCTTATGGAGAAAGTCGTCGCACCCGGGCAATGCAAGTGTCAGCGTGGAGAGTGGGTACAACCGCGCGCTGCAGCGATTCGCCGGTATTATTCGCGAACGCTGGCGATTCGCATGGAGAGCCACGCCGCGGCGAAACTCACCAGCAACGCCAATGCGCTCCACTCCAATGCCACCAGGGCGGAGACTGCAATATGAACCTGCGGGAGATTCTGCGAGTGCATCGGGTTTCAGGAATCGGCCCCGGAACGATACTCACCTTTCAAGATTTTGTACGTCCAAGGTGTTGGAGACAATCGAAGTCAATGAACTGGAGCGGCGTTCGCCGCTGCTGCTGATCTGACTTCACTACCGCCCGCAATTGTGCAGATAGTTACATTGGGGGCCGCAGGCAAAGACCGCGCGGCTCACTTCAAGCTTCCCAAGCACGGATTCAGTGAATCGTTCCATCGGTGCGTGTACCGACGATAAGGGTCACGTGCTCGTTCTTAACAGGGTCATACCAACATAGATCGTTTCCGATCGGTGGCGAGTCCATGCGCCGCGCCGGTAAGTCTCACGCATCATATCCGCTCCATCCTTGCCTGAAAGCTGGGGAGGGTCGGCAGCTATCAATCTGGCAGCCTGACGCGTTGCCCCAAGCTGGGACAGCGCCGTCGCCATCAACCTTCAGCAAGATCGACGACCAGGTTTTGGGTGTTATGGGGGAAGACGTTGACATCTCGAATGGACGCGAACGTGATCGAGTCTAGCGATAGAGAAGTTGCCGGCCCGAAGACAGTTTCCATCCCCCGGGCAGTCCGCTTGAACATTGTCCTGCGCCTGCCGTAATCCAGAGGCGCATCTCTCCCGACACACACCGTACGGGTATCACAATCTCGGAAGTATTTATTTAAGGCGAGGTATCTCTCTACGATGAGGCTCTGGAAGCTTTTACCTTTTTCCTTGCTCCTGCTCGTGCCGTTCTCTGCGATGGCGCAAGTTGGCCTGTATGGCGAGTTCAGCACCACCAATATCCATGCCGCAAATGAACCGGAGATATACGGAATCACCTTCGGCGGATACGACGAAAAAAGCTTCAGCCGCCACCTGACGTTTCTCAGCGTTGGCCCGGATTTTCGCGTCTCACTCCAATCCGGAAGCGCCAGCAACGGTAACCCTGGCGGAGAACCGGCGCAATCGTTGATTAGTGTTCAGGGGGGGCCGCGCGTCGCGTTTAAACTGCCTGCTGCGGCTCTCCATCCCTATCTTGAAGGTCTGATCGGCGGCGTTGACTCCCAGATTGGCGAGGTGGTCGGCGATACGTACTATCACAAGGTCGCCGGTTCTCCTACCGGCGCCAACGCGAACGGCGGCATCTCGCTGTCCGGTCAAGCCCTTGGCGGCTTTGACCTGACAGTCCGTCCGCGCATTGACTGGCGGATCGTCGAGGTTGGCTATGCCAGACTTTTCGGGTCCAGCGGCTCCCCAAGCCTGGGGATAACAACGTTCAGCACCGGCATCGTCGTGCGTCTCCCGTAGACAGCCCGGCCCCTGCCCTTCCCTGCTTCATCGCGAAGGGCAGGCTGCGATGTTTCTTGATAGCTGGGTGTACGGTGCAGCTATTCCCGCACCGCCGCGATTCGCATGGAGAGCCACGCCGCGGCGAAACTCACCAGCAACGCCAACGCGCTCCACTCCAATGCCACCAGGGTGGAGACCGCATCGTGAACCTGCGGCAGTGTGGATGAAAACGTCTCCATCGAAAATCCAGTCGCGACCGAGTGGCCGGAACGCGGAGCAGAATAAAACCATCGAGCCATCATTCCAATCGCCATGGCCACGCTCACAATCAAACCAGGCAGCGCCCATTTCCACGGAAATGGAATCGGCGCGGGCGCAGCCGCTTCCTGTTGCACAGCTTCCATTACGGAGGCGACAAAGCCGGACGACGGCACGATTTCTTCTCTATCCATCAACATGCGATCCAGATCATTGTCGTTCATGCAGTCTCCTTCGGACACGCATATGGATGGGTCTCTCGCGCGTCCAGCAACGAGGGCAGCTTGCTCTCCAGCATTTTGCGCCCACGGAACAATCTCGCCTTCAGTGTTCCCTCGGCAATCCCCAGTCCCGCCGCCGCGGTAGGAACATCCATTTCCTGAAAATAAAAACAGATCAGCGCCTCGCGATATTTTGCCGGCAGTGTATCCACGGCGCGGCGCACCGCCCGGTCGCGATCCAATTCTTCCAAGCCACGGTCGATCGAGCGCGGATCTCTCGGCTCCGCGATATCTTCCAGCGGCATCGCCCCAGCTGGAATCCGTTTCAGCTCCGACTTATATAGGTTGGTCGCCAAAGCAAACAGCCAGGTGGAAAACGCGGAGTCCCCGCGCCATTTTGGCAACCCGCGATAGGCGCGCAAAAATGCTTCCTGCGCCATTTCTTCCGCGCGTCCCCGGTCCCGGCAAAATCTGTACGCCAGATTGATGAGCGGGCCTTGCCAGCGCCGCACGATGCCTTCAAACGCGGCAATCTCCCCGGCAAGCACTTTGGCCACATCGGCTTGATCTTCGCTGGCGCTCATTCGGTTCACAGTCGGTACGACTCCGCTCCGCTCCCCGCGGTTGCGTTTTCTTTTTTGTGCCGCCGCGCAAAGAAAATGCAACCGCAGATAACTCTAGTCTGTCCCACCCAATGTAGCGAGAAATTTTACCGGTAGCAGTTCGTCAAAGGAGGGACTTCCATGGGAGCCGACGTAGCTGTATTTGTATGGTTAAGCATTGGCAGCATTGCGCTTTTCACTTTCCTTGGTGTGGCGGCATGGACCGGCACGCGAGCCAGGGAGCGCGAGCTCTATTACAAAAATGATTTGCTGAAGAAGATTGCCGAATCTCCCGAAGCCGGCGGTGCCGCTGCGCTGCAGTATCTGCGGGAGCAGCATCGGCTGGCCCAGGAGAAACGGCGCGGAGGGCTTCAGCTCGGCGGCCTGGTCACCGCCGCAATTGGCGTTGGGTTGATGATTTTTCTGTTGGCCATCGTGCATCGCCCCGTATTCTTTGTCGGGCTGATTCCGTTGCTGATTGGCGCCGTGCTCTTCATCTATGGGCGTTTCATGATGCCTGGTCCGGTTTGGGAAGAAAATCCTTCTGCCATTGAACCGACGCCTCGCTTCTAACGCCGCCCTGCCGTGATGGAATCTGGGTGTCCCACCCTTCGCCAGCTTCACATCGAGGGATGGGCGCCCATCTGAGCCATCACCACTTACGATCGCGGCGGGGGCGCGACCATCGTCAGACCATGGCGGCGCATGATCTCCGCCATCTTGGCACGGTCCGGCGGACCGCCGGCGCCCGCGTTCACCACCTCGGCAGATTCGCGAAAATATTCCGGGCCCAGCAATGCCGGAGAAATCACGCACAGCGACTTCGCATCCTGGCTTCCACTGTTATCGAACCGATGCACCGCGCCGCGCGGTATGCAGAGCGCCTGCCCCGGCCCCACATCGATGGGTTTTCCATCGACCGTCCACGTCACCACTCCGTCGAGCCCGTAGATGGTCTCCTCATAATGGTCGTGGCTGTGCGCGGGAACCGGCAGCCGCTGCGCGGCGGGAACCGTCAGCTCGAAGATGGCAACGCTGCCATTCGATTGCTCGCCGGTCAGCAAAAACCGCACCACCAGCGGCCCTATCCGAATCGTCTCATCTGCAGGATTGATATGCGGGTCATTTACTGGCGATGTGATTGCGGGCATCCTTTCGACTAGACTCGACAACCATGCTATCCCAGGTCTCCCTCTACAAGTCTTCTCAACTCCGCTACAACGGGTGCTCCATACTATATCAACCCGTTCGCCCGAGCCAAATCCTCAACCTGATTGATGAGGTAATTCGCGAACATCACCAGAGAAACCGCCTGTTCCGGACTAGAAAAGGCATTCAGACGATGACTGGCTGGATTCTTGAATAGACCCATCACCCCAGCGTAAACGTTACTCATCGCCTCTTGCTCACCAGAGACAAGGGCCCTATCCGTTAGAGGGCCAATCTTGACATCGAAAGCATCACGCATCAATTTCACCCCTACGGCTTGACTGGGGTACTTGCATACTTCGCGCACCATATTTTCCAGTGCCCGGAATGCAGCGAATATCGCAATGTCGTATTGACCGCGCAGGAACGCAGAGAAAGCCGTGGCAGAGATGGATGGATGCAGCATACCCTGAGGCAACAAGGCCGCGTGGCGATATTTATCGAACGCTTCTTTGGTAACCGCCTTATGTCCTCGACTGCTGACGCAGACCCAGCCTGCTGTATTGCCGGGTGCTGGGATCAGCAGATTCTCTCGCAACAGCCACTGCCAAGCCATGATCAAGTGTTCCGTTATTGCTTCGCGGAATTGGGCCGGGTATGAGTTGACTGGACTTCCGACTGGGTTGAAAAAATTGCCCATAAGAACGGGCCGCATTGGAGATGAGCCTTCGTTGCCTTCTGCCAAGTTTTGCAAGAGGACCAAAGCTGCTTCGGGAGTGTCCAGCGCGAGTAACGTTTGAGGGTCAGGCACAATAAAGTGGATCGCCGGCATGATTCATTATCCATCCTCGGATGGGCCTCACATTTTGTGTGCCGCGAAATACCGCAGCGGACAAATGTGGGGCTGGAATAAAATATCCTGATCCAGGAAATTTAATTTGCTAACCGCTGCATGCGCAGGCGCTCGACGCCGTCGAGTGCTTCCCACAGCGCCTTGGCTGCGGTCTCCGCAGCATCGAGAGCTCGATCCGCCGAGGCTGGATCGCGCTCCAGTTCCTTGGTAATGGCCTGCTTCCACACTTCCGCGTGATGCACATCCGCCGTCTCATGCAGGGTAAAGTAGCGGCAGGTTTTCGCATCGGCTTTGTAGCGATCGCACAGGCCAGCGGCCTTCTGTTTGGCGATTGCGGGCACGCGCGATTCATACGCGTACAGCGCGGCCAGGCCCACCGCAGCATTTTCCTGCTGCATCAGCTTGAAGAAAGTTCCGATCAACGCCTTGGTTTCCGGCTGCAGTTCGCGCAGGCGCACCTCGTCGTTGCTCGCGCCCATGCCGTTGGCAAAATCCATCCACAACTCGCTGTGCGGCTTGCGATCCGGGGAGTCGATCCCTTCCTCGTCCACCAGGTTGCGCAGCACGGTGCGGCGTAGCTCCGAATCTTCCAGGCGCGAGTGCAGTGCGCTTAAATAGGTCGGGAACGCGGACACGTGGTGCCAGTATTCGGCGGCATATTCGCGCAGATCGTTCGCAGTCAACTCCCCCGCCGTCCAGGCGCGATAGAAGGAATGGGTCAGCAGGTCGTAGGGTGCGATGCGGCTTTCCAGTGCTTGAAAGAAATCCGTATTTGCTGGCATCGTGTGCCTCCTTTGGGATCGCGGAAACTGCGCGCGTTTCTTGCACTCTACGTGAATCCGCGGCGAGGCTCAAGCAGAAGCTGTGGAAGACGTGGACTTGCGCGTGGCCTGGCTGGAATCGCCGTTGCGTTGCGATAATTCCGACAACAAGGTGGCAGCGGTTTTTCCGCTGAGCGGATGAAGCCAGTGCGGTGCGATTTCTGCGAGCGGCACCAGAACAAATCTTCGCTCGGCGAGCGACGGATGCGGCAGCGTCAGCGTCGTCGTCTCCATCACCACATCTCCATAGGAAAGCAGATCCAGATCGAGCGTGCGCGGCCCCTTCGGCACTGAGGCGCTGCGATCGCGGCCATGCTGCTGCTCCATGCGCAACAACTCGGCCATCAATTCCTGCGGCGGCAGAGAAGTCCGCAACGCGACGACGGCGTTGAGAAAATCCGGCTGCTCGACCATGCCGACCGGCTCGGTTTCATAGAAAGAAGAAATCGCGCGAACGGAACCAAGCTGTCGCAGCGTGGCAATCGCGGAGCGAAGCGTTTCTTGGCGATCGCCAAGATTCGAACCCAGCGCGATGTACGCGGTTGTGTCGGCGTTAATCTGCTGGTTCTCCGTCGTCACTGTGCTCACTCGGAAGAAACTTTCGTGAGCCGATAACGCTTAACGATATCTTGCATGAGCGCGATCATCATCGGACGAACATTCATCGTCAGATGCCCGAAGAACGCCTCATCGTTTTCATCCGCAATGGCGGCCAGCTTGGGAACCAGTTTCCGTCCATCGGAGCTGAGCCAGATTTGCTGGGCGCGGCCATCGTCGCGGCTGTCCTGGCGGTAGATCAATTCTTTCTGCACCAGTCGCTCCACCAGCCGCGAGACCGGAGCCTTGGTCATTCCCATTTGTTCGGCAAGAGCGCTGATGGAAATTGCGGCGGGCTGATCAAAAAGCTTGCGCAGCGCGATCCACTCGGAAACGCTGACATCGTGAATTTCTAGCCGGCGCGCCAACGACGCTACCACTTTGCTGGAAACAAACGTCAACCAATAGCCAAGGTGATCTTCCGGACGTCCGATGAAACGGGAACGCGATTTCGCAGCGCTCATTTTGAGCCTCGTCGACCTTGGAATAATTAGTTGCCCTAGCAACCATATTTGCCAATTTAGTTGCCATGGCAACTAAATGTCAAGCACAATTTCCAGGGCAGAAAAAATAAGTGAAAAAGGTGGCGTAGTTTTTGAATTTATGCGGACAGTGTTGCCGGATGCAGCAGCGAGGACATGTCGATTTCTTCTTCCTGTACGGGCAGGTGAACCAGCTCCCACGCGG
Organism: Acidobacteriota bacterium; assembly: GCA_021793595.1. The sequence continues at coordinate 46,834 of JAJYSL010000006.1, read as the reverse complement.
AACGATCCTGCAACAGTCGCGCAACCAAGGCCGTATGCATGGCATGACCGGCACGCTCGGCCACCACGTGGCCCTGGATGCGTCTCCCTGCCAGCGCCAGATCGCCGATCAAGTCGAGGATTTTGTGGCGGACAAACTCGTTGGGAAAGCGCAGCGGACCATTTTGCACGCCCTGACTGGTCAGGATGATTGCATTTTTCGGCGACGCGCCGCGAATCAACCCCATGTTGCGGAGTTTTTCTTCATCCTCACGAAAACCGAAGGTACGCGCGGCAGCCAGTTGAGCGGCGTAGGCGCCGGTATTCAGATCCAGCTGAAACGATTCTTTGCCGATGGGCGCGGGAAAATCGATGGCGTAGGAAACGCTGTAACCGTCGCCGGGATAGACGCCGATAAATTTGCTGGCATCGTGGACTTCAATGGTTTTGCGGATGCGGAGATATTCTCGGCGGCGGCGTTGAGTTTGCAGCCCGACAGACTGAAACGCTGCGATATAAGGAAGCGCGCTGCCATCGAGAATGGGCAACTCCAGGTTGTCGAGCTCTACGATGACGTTATCGATACCGTAGCCGATCAAGGCGGACAGCAAATGCTCAGTGGTGGAAATCAACACACCCTGGCGCATCAGGCTGGTGGCATAACTGACTTTGGCGACGTTGCGGCCAGTGGCGGGAATTTCGAAATTGTCGAGGTCGGTGCGGCGGAATAAAATGCCAGCACCACCGGGTGCAGGCAGCAATCGCACGTGTACCGGCGCACCACTGTGTAGGCCGATTCCGGAGAACTCGACAGAGCCGCCGATGGTCTGTTCGAACTGCAGGTTGCGCGCGATCGCGAAGCTCCAATCCTGTAAACGCTTATCCTATAAGGAGTCGCGTCGAGATGGATGTGGCAAAATTACCACATACTGTGTCGTGACTGCACTTTGGGCGGTGCGGAAAAGCCGCAACAATATGGAAGAAAAACTAGATCGAAAGGATGCCCGGCGTGAGTTATCCCTACAAGATTGAACCCAGGCAATTGCTGCAATACGCAAAAAGGCGGCAAAAAAGCATGTTGGAGGATTTGGCGGCTCTGGTGTCGATCGAGTCGCCGAGCGAAGACAAAGCTGCCGTCGACCAGGCCAGCCGCCTGGTAGCGGGATGGTTTGAGGATGTCGGCGGAAAAATCCGTTGGCATCGGCAGAAGAAGTTTGGAGATTTGCTGGAAGCTCGATTCAGCGCGATGGCGCGGCGATCGAAGACACACGCGGGTGCGCGAACCAAGCCGATTTTATTGTTGGGCCATCTCGATACGGTGTGGCCGATGGGAACGTTGGCGAAGATGCCGTTTCGCGTGGCGAAGGGAAAGGCGTTCGGACCGGGCGTGTACGACATGAAGGCGGGCGCGGTGATGGCGCTGCACGCGCTGGCGATGTTGCGCGAGCGGCAGGCGCAGACAACGCCGGTGGTGGTGTTGCTCGTCTCCGATGAAGAAATCGGCAGCCCGGTATCGCGCGCATTGACGGAGAAACTTGCGCGCGAGTGCTCGGGGGTGTTTGTGCTGGAGCCGTCGCAGGGTCCGCAGGGCGCATACAAAACGGCGCGCAAAGGGGTTGGGGATTATTCCATCCACGTGCGGGGAGTGGCCGCGCATAGCGGCGTCGATTTTGAGAAGGGCCATTCCGCAGTCCTGGAGTTGGCTCGACTGATTGAAAGGATTTCGCGGTTTACGGATTTGAAGTCGGGGCTGACGGTCAATCCCGGGACGATTTGCGGAGGCACGCGCACCAACGTGATTGCGGCGGAAGCGCAGGCAGAGGTGGATGTGCGGATTGCGCGGATGCGCGACGCGTTACGGGTGGAAAAGCTATTTCGCGGGCTGCGTGCGACCGACCAAGCCTGCACGCTGACGATTACGGGCGGCATGAATCGTCCGCCGATGGAGCGCAGCCGCGGGACCGTCGCGCTGTTTCAGCAGGCGAAGGGATTGGCGAACGCGATGGGATTTGCGTTGGAGGAAGCCAGCACCGGCGGCGGCTCGGATGGAAACTTTACGGCGGCGCTGGGAATTCCGACGCTGGATGGCATGGGCGCGGTGGGTGAAGGCGCGCACGCGACGCATGAATCGATCATGCTGAGTGAGCTGGCCAAGCGCACCGCGCTGCTGGCGGCGATGATTGCCGGATGAATTTGATCCGACGTTTCGCGGATGCGCACCAACTTTTCCGAATTGGCACTCTTTGTCCCGCCCAAATCAAAATGGGTCGTCGCGCTGGAGCAGATCAACAATTCTCAATGGCAAAGCAAGATTGATCTACACTCGACGAAGGAATATTTAGAGGAGTCCCGGCAGAAGCGATGCGATTCTCAGTCCCTCACCCGATTCCTTACCAGGGCAGCAAGCGCCGATTGGCGGTTGCAATTCTCAGTCACGTTCCTGTCCAACGCTACAAGCGGTTGATTGAGCCTTTCGCCGGCTCGGCAGCGGTCACACTCGCTGCAGCGGAGAAAGGAATGTTTTCGTCGTACGTGATCGGCGATCTGCTGGAGCCTCTGATTCAGTTGTGGCAGAGCATACTAGACGACCCCACTACAATTGCCGATTTGTATGGATCGCTTTGGCTTCGTGAGCGCGCGAATCCGATCGAGGTATATTACGAAATTAGGACTGAGTTCAATAAAGACAGGGACCCTGCGAAGTTACTGTACCTTCTTGCGCGATGCGTTAAAAATGCAGTGCGCTTCAATCCATCGGGAGATTTCAATCAATCACCGGACAAGCGCCGCAAAGGGACACGCCCAGCCACAATGAAGGCGGAGTTGATTGCAGCGCATCGGCTACTCAAAGGCAAGTGTCGTGCAGTATCAACCGACTTCTTGCCCTTGATTCACGAAGCGCGAGAGGGCGACTTCTTTTATCTAGATCCACCCTATCAGGGAACCAGCGAAGGCCGCGATATACGCTATGTAGCAGGGGTGTCTCGTCATCGTATGATTGAAGCGCTGGCAATCCTAAATGAAAAACGGGTGCCCTTCGTTCTGAGTTATGACGGGTATTGCGGAAGCAGAAAGTACGGAGAACCTCTTCCGGAAACGGTCGCCCATCGAATTCTGTTGGATGTAGGTCGATCCAGCCAAGCAACTCTGAATGGGAATCATGAGGTAACAATTGAATCACTTTACGTGTCCCATTCAATTGCAGGCAGCCCAAAATACGCGAGGCGATCCCTGGAAGACTTCGCAGCCCAGGCCGGACTATTTGGCATAGCTACGTAAAATGCTCTTGACCTGATCCTCGATCGTCGAATTATGGTGTCTGGCTGTATCCACCATCCGGTCGAATTCCCTTATTTCATCCTCGTGCCAAATAATTTCGAGCCGACGCTCTTGCTGTAGAGCAATATGCGTGTAGGTTAGTGACCCAGACCAGTAGCACGAGTAGCAGATTGCTACATTCTTATCCTCTAACCAGTTTTGACAATGTTCGCAAGCCCAGGATTTCTTACGATTGCAGGAGCCGCACAGTAGCTGATATGAGTCGGCTTCATTACTCAGGCTTTCCCCAGCGACTTGATAGGGAATGCGATGATCTACTTGTACGTTATGTTTCGACCCGCAGGTTTGACACTTTCCGCCCATCGCATGAATGACTCCGTCACGGACCTTTTTTGGAAGCTCTTTTCTCCCAGTTTTACCTTTTTCAACCTTTCCCGCTAAAGGAAATGTGTATGCTGCGATGGAACGTCCGTTGGTATGCTTGACCCGGATGGTCTGTAGGGGGAATCCAAGTTCGCGAACATCGCGGGCAGCCCGCGGTGGATGCTCATAGCCGGCTCGGCTGATCTCTTCTGTGGTGACAACGCCATTCTTTACGATTGCATCCAGAACAAATCGCGCCCGCTTGTTGGTTACCGTCGTGATTTGTTTCAGAACTTCATTTGGAATTTTTGGCACGCCGACTCTCCGAGATAAGCTCTGCTGAAGAAGTCCCAAGCGCACTGGCAATCCTATTTAGGGTGGCAAGCGTGACGTTTCTTTCCCCGCGTTCGATTGCGCCAATATAGGTCCGGTGCAATCCGCACTTGTCTGCAAGGTCTTCCTGGGACCATCCTCGCTGGTTGCGCAAGCCACGCAAATTGTCAGCGAGAATCTTATTTGGGTTTTCAGGCATCACCAGAAGTGTTACTGCATGATGATTTTTTATCTACAGACTAGATATAGCAACTCGAAAAGCCTGGATGCTCTGCGGCTGCGCACCTTACTGGTGGGCGATGGAGTTTAGGCGCTGTTGGATGGCTAGGGAGCCGAGCGAGGCGAGGGGCAGGGAGAGCAGCAGGGAGATGCGGCGATCCAGGGTGGCGAAGGCTTGCGCGTAGGCGCGGTCGATTTGCTGCGGAGTGCCGCGGACGGCGGCGGGATCGGGCACTCCCCAATGCGCGGTGATGGGCTGGCCGGGCCAGATGGGGCACACTTCTTTAGCCGCGTTATCGCAAACCGTAAAAACGAAGTCGAGATGGGGTGCGCCGGGTTGGGCAAACTCGTCCCAGGACTTGCTGCGCAGGCCAGTGGTGCTGAGGCCGGCGGATTCGATGTGACGCAGCGCTTCCGGACGCACGGTTCCGGAGGGATGGCTGCCGGCGCTGTAGGCGGTGAAGGTGGGCGCACCCTTGCCGTTGAGGATCGCTTCCGCCAGGATGGAGCGGGCGGAGTTGCCGGTGCAGAGAAACAAAACATTGTAGTGCGGCATGCGGTGACCCTTCTGTAATGGCTCGCAAACAGGATTGCGATGATCGTGATGCGGACATGGTTCTATCCCACCGAAGCCAACAGAAGGCTTGAATGGGGCACCCGAGGTTTCTTCAAATTACGAGCAGTAGGATTTTGCGGCCTCCGCTTGCGGTTTAACGGCGTAGACCTTGACGCTGGCGGCGGCTTCGTTGACATCGTACTTCGACAGCAGGGACGCGAGTTCTTCGTGCAGCGACGTGGGCGCGGGGGTGGTGGGCGGGCAGCATGACGTTTCAATCACCGCAAGCGGATTGCCGGCTGCGTTCGCAGTCGTGGCGGCAAGAGCGTGGTCGGCACCCATGGCGGGCGAGCAGCATCCGGACTGATTCTCGACTTTGGCGTAGGCGTTCAGGTCGCGACCGCTATCGACAATTTCAACATGCTGAAAACCGGCGGCGAGCAGGCCGCTGCGGTAGTCGTCGATGCGAATGGCGCCGGCAATGCAACCGACATACGCGGCGATGCTGTTGGAGAGCGCCTCCGGCAGATCGTGCTTGAGAGCGATATCGCTGACGGCGAGACGGCCGCCGGGCTTGAGGACGCGGGCAATTTCGCGAAAGACAGCGGGCTTGTCGGGGGCGAGATTGAGAACGCAGTTGGAGATGACGCAGTCGACGGAGGCATCGGGGAGCGGAATTTTATCGATGGTGGAGAGATGGAATTCGACATTGGTGTAGCCGCCGGAGGCAGCGTTGGCGCGAGCGCGAGCGATCATGGCGGGCGTCATATCGATGCCGATGGCGCGACCTGTGGGGCCGACCATTTGGGACGCGAGGAAGACATCGAGACCGCCGCCGGAGCCGAGGTCGACGACGACCTCGCCGGGTTTGAGGTGCGCGGTGGCGGTGGGATTGCCGCAGGAGAGGCCCATGTTGGCGGCTGCGGGGATGGAGGTGAGTTCCTCGGCGGTGTAGCCGAAGGCTTCTGCGACTGCCTTGACGCCCGTATGATCGCTGGATAAAGTGCTTTCTGCGACGGCTGCATACTTTGACTTGACGGAATCCAATAATTGCTCGGCCATAACATTTCCTCCGGACTTTTCGTTCAATCCCATTCAAGCCAAAGGAAGGCTTGAATGGGCCACGCTTGCCGCATCCAAAAACATATCCTTTAAGGCGAATATATCCATTGAAAACATATTCGTCAAGGCGTATAAGTAAGAAGCGATGAAACAGCCGGAATTCAACGCGGAACGTTTCTTTCAAGCGCTGGGGGACAAAACGCGCCTGCGCCTGCTGAACCTGATGGGGGAGCAAGAAATCTGCGTCTGTTACCTAGTGGAGATATTGGGGCAGGCGCAGCCGAAGATTTCGCGGCATCTAGCCTACCTGCGACGCGCGGGAATTGTGGTGGCGCGGCGTGAGGGCAAGTGGATGCATTATCGCGTCGTGATGCCGCCGGAGATTGGGGCTGCACAGGTGCTGCGGCACACGCTAGCCTGGCTGCGAGAAGACCGGAAGATGCAGGCGGATCGCGCGCGTCTGTCGAAGGCGTGCTGCAGCCGGAAGAAATTTGCAGCGCTGGAAGGCGCGCCCGCGCCTGTACCCGTCAACATTGGGTGTAGCGTCGAGGCGAGATAACGGTGCCGAACATACTCGCTAGCGAGGGGCAGGTATGCGCTCCGCAGCAACGCAAGCATCTGACGTTTCTGGATCGCTGGCTGACGCTGTGGATTTTTCTGGCCATGGCGATTGGGGTGGCGGTCGGACACTTCGTCCCCGGCTCCGCCGCGTTTGTGAATCGCTTTCAGGCGGGAACCACCAACATTCCCATCGCGATTGGCTTGATCGTGATGATGTATCCGCCGCTGGCAAAGGTGCGATACGAGAAATTGCGCGAGGTCTTCCGCAACCAACGCGTGCTGATGCTGTCGCTGGTGCAGAACTGGATCATTGGGCCGGTATTGATGTTTCTGCTGGCGATCCTATTTCTTCGCGGCGAGCCGGCGTACATGCGCGGTCTGATTTTGATCGGCATCGCGCGCTGCATTGCGATGGTGCTGGTGTGGAACGAACTGGCAGAAGGCGACACAGATTACGTGGCGGGATTGGTGGCGCTGAACAGCATTTTTCAGGTGCTGTTTTACAGCGTGTATGCGTGGGTCTTCATTACTGTGCTGCCGAAGTGGTTTGGCCTGGAGGGCAGCATCATCCACATTGGTATCGCGCAGATTGCGAAGAGCGTGGGGATCTACCTGGGCGTGCCGTTTGCAGCGGGATTGCTGACGCGAATGATTCTGCTGCGTCTTCGCGGGGAGCCGTGGTATCGGACACGCTTCATTCCTCGCATCAGCCCTCTGACGCTGGTGGCGCTGCTATTCACGATTCTGGTGATGTTTTCGCTGAAGGGCGATGTCATTGTACGGCTGCCACTGGATGTGCTTCGCATAGCGATTCCGCTGGCGATCTATTTCGCGGTGATGTTTCTGGTCAGCTTCTGGATGGGCAAGCGGCTGGGGGCGAATTATGCGCAGTCGGCAACGCTGTCATTTACAGCGGCTGGAAACAATTTTGAGCTGGCGATTGCGGTGGCGGTGGCGGTGTTCGGGTTGAACTCCGGCGAGGCGTTTGTGGGGGTTGTGGGTCCGTTGATTGAAGTACCGGCGCTGATCAGCCTGGTGAACGTGGCCTTCTGGATACGCAAGCGCTATTTCGCATCACGACCTCTTCCTCTATAGCAGTTGGAGAAGTGTTTTAGCCCTGGGCGCAGATGCGGCAAATTTCTTCGCCGAATTTTTCCGCCTTGGATGGACCGATTCCGCTGACGCACCGCAACTCTTCCAGCGTGATGGGCCGTTGCTGCGCGATCGCCCGCATCGTTTTGTTGCCGAGTACATGGAAGGCTGGGACGCCATGTTTTCTCGCCTGCGCCAGCCGCCATGCGCGCAGCTTGTCTTCGATAGCCGCGGCTTGCGCCGAGATTTCCGCCGACTCCGGTTGGAGCGTGGGCGTTACGGTTTTCGAAGAGACACTTTTCTCGCTTCGCTTACTCTCGCTTTTTCTGCGTGGCGCGGTCGCATGGTTCGATGTATCCGGCAGAACAAAGTCCAGCGGATCGGAGGGCGGCAGTTCTTCGCCTTCCTGCGTGAGGCTCGCCTTGCGATAGGCGATGCTGCGACCGTCCTTTTCAAACGTGAGTTCTTCCAATCGAACCAGCCCCGCGCCGGCCAACGCTTGCAGAAGCTTCTCAAAGCCGTCGCGCGAGACCTGCTCCCGCGGAAACATGTCTTTGTGCAGCTTTCCAGTCGAGCGGGCCGAGCTTCTTCTTAACGAATGAATGACCGCCCAGGCGGTTTGTTTTTCGGATCCGCTGGGAGCGCGGAAGCGTCTGGCAATGCAGGCCTGCGGCGCGCACACATCGCAATGTCCGCATGGCCGCTGTGCATCCGCCAGATCGCCGAAGTGGCGAATGAGGGACGTCATGCGGCACTGGCTGGATTCGGCATACTGCATGGCCAGGTCGAGTTGGGCTTTTCTGCGCTGCGACTCGGCGGCGTAGGAATCGCGCCAGCCGTTAGCGCCGCGGACGGCATTGTCGTCAAAGTCCACCGCGCCGCCGCCGTGGATGACGAGTTTTTCCAGCACCCTGTCGAACAGGTCAGACTCCATGCGCAGCTTGGCGCGAAGCGATTCCTTCTCCAGCGGTTCGTCTCCGAGACGGCGATAGACTCGATCCAATTCATCGACGGGAGGGTAATCGCGCTGGAAGAAAAACTCATGCATTTTGCGGTCTGCGTAGGAGTAGAGCAGAACCGCGCGGCTGGGGAGCCCGTCGCGACCGGCGCGGCCAATTTCCTGGTAATAGGCCTCCAGCGTGCCGGGAAGCGAGGTGTGAATGATGGTGCGCACGTCGGCCTTGTCGATTCCCATTCCGAACGCTACTGTCGCCACAACTGCCTGGAGTCGCCCCTGCTGAAATTCCTGTTGTACCGTTTCGCGACGCCGCGCATCCAGACCGGCATGGTAGGCCGCGGATGGAAATTTTGACGAAAGCTGCGCTGCCAGTGCTTCCGCCTGTTTGCGGGTCGGCGCATACACGATCGCGGGCCGGCGTGCTTTGTCATCCAAAAGGCCAGCAACAAAAGCGGGCCGCAGCGAAGGCGACATCTCCGCCACTTCAATGCCAAGGTTCTCGCGGCGAAAACCATAAATAAATCTGGAGGCATCTGCCATCCCCAACTGCGCGGCAATGTCGTCCTGTACGCGAGGGGTGGCGGTGGCGGTGAGCGCGATCACCGGCGCGGGGCGCAATGCCGGCACAAACTGGCCGAGCATACGATAGTCCGGACGAAAGTCGTGCCCCCATTGCGAGATGCAGTGGGCCTCATCGATGGCAATCAACGAGGGTTTTCGTTTCGCCAGCATTTCGATAAAGCCGGGAACCCGCAGCCGCTCCGGTGCGATGAACAAGAATTGAAGAACGCCGGCCAGATAGTCCGCGCAGGCCTGGCGGGAAAGGGCGCGATCCAGTCCGGAGTGAATGCGCGCCACAGAGAGACCGAGCGATGCCAGCTTCGCCACCTGATCCTCCATCAGCGCGATGAGCGGACTGATGACAAGTGTGGTGCCGCCGCGCGCAATCCCCGGCAATTGAAAGCACAGCGACTTGCCGGCACCTGTCGGCATGACCAAGAGCACATCTCTGCCCTGAATTGCAGCACGGCAGACGGCTTCTTGATTCACGCGAAAAGAAGAGAGACCGAAGGTACGCTGCAGCAGAGGAAGAAGCGTTTCGCTGGGTTGAGGGAGAATCGCTGCCACAGTGGTGAGGATAACAAATCGATTTCAAGCCGCAGGCGAGCCTACGGTGGAACGACCGATCAGGGGACGGGATGGGCGGCGAGGTTGCGGTGAGCGGATTCGATCATGGTGTTGACCAGCGCGACGGGCAGGCCGACGACGTTGAAGTAGCAGCCGACGATGCGGGGAATCCAGCGGCTGGCGTGGCCCTGGATGGCGTAGGCGCCGGCCTTGTCCATCGGTTCCCGCGTGGCGACGTAGGCGAGGATTTCTTCATCGGACAGAGTGAGCATGGTGACGCGAGTGGTTTCGGCGGCGACTTCGACACCAAGCGGCGAGATGAGGCAGACGCCGGTGATGACCTGATGGGTGCGACCGGCAAGCAGGCGCAACATGCGGGCTGCATCCGCATCGTCGATGGGCTTGTTGAGGATTTCGTGATCGCAGACGACAACCGTGTCGGCACCGAGGACGAGCAGCGGGTCGGTGCCGGAGGGGGCGTGGGATTTTTGGTGGACGTTGAAAACTGCTTCGGCTTTCTCGCGGGCGAGACGTTTGACCAGGTGGATGGGATCTTCGTGGGGACGAGGATCTTCCTTGACCGGGATGGATTCGACATGAAAGGAAAAGCCGGCCTGGGTGAGGAGTTCGCGACGACGCGGCGATGCGGAGGCAAGAATGAGCATGAATCCCTACTAGCGATTTCATCGTGAGTGAGGATGGATGTCAAAGAATGCTAGCGGACGAAGACTTCCATGCCGCGGATGGTGTGGGTGCCCCAGGCCATGCGCGGCGTATTGTGGGCAACGCCAAAACGGCCCGCGGGGCCGAGCAGGATGATGCCGCCGTGACCGCCGAGGCGGTTGAAGAGATAGGCGATGGCTTCTTCCGCGGCCTGCGCGGGAGGGGTGCCTTGCTGGACGCGATCGACGGCCCACTTGCCGAGCACCAGCTTCATGATGGGCTCTCCCCAGCCGGTGAGCGAGACGGCAGCGGAAAGATTGTCGGCGTAGCAGCCGCAGCCGATGAGGGAGGAATCTCCCACGCGGCCGGGAGATTTGTTCAGCGTTCCGCCGGTGGAAGTGGCGGCGGCAAGATTGCCACGGCCATCGAGAGCGACCGCGCCAACAGTATCGTGCGAAGTGGCGGCGTGCAGGGCGCTGAGTTGCGCGGGCATTGCGGCTGCACCGGGGGTTGGGCTGGCGGTGTCGTTGCGCAGTTTTTGCTGCGCGTCGGCAAGATGACGGCGTTCGCGCTCGATGACCAACGCTGCATTGTCGATGAGCGTCATGCCGTGTTCGGCTGCAAAAGCCTCTGCGCCGGCACCGACAAAATACACGTGCGGACTCAGGTCCATGACCAGGCGGGCAGCGTGAATGGGATTGCGGAGCCGCTCGACACAAGCGACGCCGCCGGCGCGCAGTGTGTTTCCGTCCATCAATAATGCGTCCAACTGCACACGGCCATCACTGGTGAGGAAGCTGCCCCGGCCCGCATCGAAGGCTTCGTCATCTTCCATGACGGCGACGGCAGCCTGGACGGCATCGACGGCGGACGCGCCTTTTTCCAAGAGCGCATAACCCGCAGCAAGAGCGTTGGCTACACCTTGTCGATGCGGCTCGACTAAATCATCCGGGATATCCCATGCGCCGCCATGAACGGCGAGGACGGGTGCAATTTTGAAGCTCACGACACCTATTGTAGTGGTTGAACTGGCGGTGGAATTTTTCTAGTTTGTGAAAGAAATTGGTTGCTTGCGGATGGTCCGCCAGATTCCATGTGCTGGAGGATTTTGCCGGTTTGCAGTCGACAGAGAAGGCATGCGCGCCGGAGTTGGCAGGCCGAAGATGAAAACTTCTCCCGAAAGACAGTCCGTGTTGCGTCCTTCGCGAACCGAACTGGTTCCTTTGGGCAGAAATGGCTGGTACAGCGATTGTCGATTGCCAAGCCGCACCGTGGCTGTTATTCCTGAATTGCCCCCCGAATCGCAACCTCATGCAGCGTCATGCCAAGTGTCATTTTCCCTGTGAGTTTGACGACAACGGTGGTGGCATCGATTCGCTCGACTTCTACGTTCAGGTTCATGCTGATCGGCCCTCTTTCTCGCAATGTGCTGGCAAAGTGCGCGTACTGTTGCAACGTCAGCGGACGGGGGCGAGGCGACGTGTCTGCTCATAGGTATAGCGGATTCGATGAATGACTGTAATGGTGGAAAGCACGGCCAGAACCCAGAGGACCGGCGCCATCGCACCCCAGCGGTTGAATAGAGCGCCGAGAATGATGAGCACGACGCGCTCCGGCCGCTCCATAAAGCCGACCTTGCAGGAGCCGATGAGGGCTTCTGCGCGGGCGCGGGTGTAGCTGACCATCAAGGAGGTGACCATGACGAAGGCCGTGAGAAACACATAAAAGAGGCGGTCGGCGCGGGCGTAGTAGACCAGCAGGCCGAAGAACAGGGCAACGTCGGAATAGCGGTCGATGACGGAGTCAAAAAAAGCACCGAAGACGGTGACCTGCTGGGTCTGGCGGGCGACGCGGCCATCCACCATATCGAAGATGCCCGCTCCAATGATGACCAGCGCGGCGTAGGCGAACATGCGTACATTATTTTGGGGTCGGGCAAATCCGAACAGGAAGGCGGCTCCGGTGTTGATGACCAGGCCCATAAATGTAAGTACGTTGGGCGAAATGCGCGTCAGAGCCAGACCATTTACGATCTTCTGCAGGATGAATCCGCAACCTTTTCCGAACGCGCTTGTCCAGGTCATTTCAAACCGCCATAGGGATACGCTGCCGCCTCACGACGAGATTACTCCTTCGTGTCGTGGATGGTGATGAGTTCGAGAATTTCCAGCTCGCGGTTGCCGTTGGGGGTAACGACAGTGGCGACATCGCCGACCTGCTTGCCCACCAGGCTGCGCCCGATCGGCGAAGTGGTTGAGATGAGGCCTTTGCTGACGTCGGACTCTTCGCTGGTGACGAGTTTGTACTCGATCTTTTCATCTTTGGAAGAATCATAAACCAGCACGGTGGAGCCGAAGGCAGCCCGATCGCGGGGAATGTTCGACAGGTTGACCAGGGAAAGCTCTGACATGCGCTGCTTGAGCTGACCGAGGCGCGCGTTGACGAATACCTGGCGTTGCTTGGCCATGTGGTACTCGGCGTTTTCGCTGAGGTCGCCGAGCGAGGCGGCCTTCTTGATTTCGAGGGGAAGCTCGTGCGTCAGCTCATGTTCCAGTTGGCGAATTTCGGCTTCCAATTGCTTTTTAATATGTTCCGTCATGGGATTATCCGGGACCGCATCGATACAACAATAGATACGCGAAATCCCTACCACCGGGATGCCACGGCATCGGTTGCAATTTCACTATTATACCGGTGAAGCGGGAGGGTTCTGAAAATGCTTGTGGAGGTGGGTGGCGTCCTCAATCTGCGTTGAACGGCTCACAACCTGCAGTTGCCCGAATTCAGGACCACGGTGTCTGGACTTCCGACGCAACCTTTGCGAGAGCTTAAAGAGAGCCCTTAGCAACGCGTCAGATGTTCATTCTCAGGAGTCTGGCATTCATTCTAGCTTCAGCGATAGAACGCGCACGCGCACGGGCCTGCGCTGCTGCCCATCGCTTTCCCGACAGAATTAGCGGGAGGAAAGAAAAAATCAGTGCGAGAAAAACACCCACGGCTACTCCCATGTCCGTCTCCTACGAATTGGGTTACAACTTCCAGGCTCGAACGGGTAGCGGGTCAGTTTGAAGTATCAGTTTCGACCCCTTGCGGACTTTCGCTCAGTCGCCAATCGAACGAATGACTCTGGCCGGATTTCCTCCGACAAGAGTATTCGGGGGAACGTCCTTGGTGACTACCGAACCCGCCGCGACGACCGAATTTTCACCCACCGTTACACCACCGACGATGGTCGCGCCCGCTGCGATCCATACGTTTCTCTCGATCACGATGGGCTTTCCGACTACCAAGCTGCGCCGCTGAGAAGGTTCGATGGGATGGCCAGACGCGATGATGCTCACATTCGGCCCGATCATCACATCGTCGGCAATATCGAGTCCGCCAAGGTCATAAAAAGTGCAGTTCTGGTTGACGAAAACATTGCGCCCGACATTGATTTCGGCCCCGCCGGTTGTGTAGAACGGTGGGATTAATAAAAAGCTGTCGTCCACCTTTTTGCCGATGAGATCGCTGAACAAGGCTCGGACTTCTTCCGCATCATTGAACGTCAAACGGTTGAGATTAGCGGTGATCGCCGTAGCTCGTCTGACGGTTGCCAACATGGCCGCTGATTCCGGCGTTCTCCTAGGAATTATCTTGGTGCGACGATCGTCATTCGACATTCGTTATTTTCCTCGGGCTGGGTGGGGCGTGCGTTTCGGCGCACGAAGGCCGCGCCGAGCTTCTCCGAGTGTAGCCACAAAGCGGAAGGGTCGGAATCCGACCAGAGCGGCGATTCAACATGACCCATTACCAGCTCCTTTCTTGGCCGCCTACCTCGCCGGAAAACGCGCTACCATAGAGCAGGCGGGCACCCTATGCGGCAGACAGATATTTTCTCGCGAAGCGTATCGTGCGCGATCCGCACCCCTGGTGAGACGCACTATTAGCGGCTCCCGCCGCCTGATGATGTTTTCCGTTCGCATTTCGCTTCCGAACATTCGATCAATTTCGCTGAACTGGCCGGTTTCGGCGCATGACACAAACGGCCATGGACATGGAACATGCTGGAACGACTGACACAAATTGAAGCTCGCTATGACGACCTTTCTGCCCAGATGGCCGACCCGACGCTGGTCTCCGATCAGCAGCAATACCAAAAGATCACCAAGCAACATCGCGATCTGCAAGCGGTGGTCGAAAGTATTCGCGAGCTGAAACGCATTGAAAATGGCATCGCCGACGCCAAGGCGATGATGAGCGAACCCGACGCTGACATGCGCGCCATGGCAGCGGAAGAACTGGCGCAACTGGAAGCGGAGCGGCCCGGGATGGAAGAGCGAATCCGAGTGCTGCTGCTGCCGAAAGATCCCAACGACGAGAAGAACGTGATTCTGGAAATTCGCGCCGGCACGGGCGGCGATGAAGCCTCACTGTTTGCGGCAGAGCTGTTCCGCATGTACACGCGCTTTGCGGAACTGCATCGCTGGAAGGTTGAGGTGCTGTCCATGTCGGAGTCGGGCGTGCGCGGCATGAAGGAAGTGATTGCCATTATTGAAGGCGATCGCGTCTTTTCGCAGATGAAATATGAAGGCGGCGTGCATCGTGTGCAGCGCGTTCCGCAAACGGAAACCCAAGGACGCGTCCATACTTCCGCGGTGACGGTGGCAGTGCTGCCGGAAGCGGAGGATGTGGACATCAAGATTGAGGCGAAGGACCTGCGCATCGACACCTTTTGCTCCTCCGGGCCTGGGGGGCAGTCCGTGAACACGACGTATTCCGCAGTTCGCATCACGCATTTGCCGACCGGAACGGTCGTGAGTTGTCAGGACGAAAAATCGCAAATCAAGAACCGCGAGAAGGGAATGCGGGTGCTGCGGTCGAGGCTGTATGAAGTGGAAATGGAGAAGCAGCAGCAGGCGCTGGCCAAGGAACGCAAGCAGATGGTGGGAAGCGGCGACCGCAGCGAGAAAATCCGCACCTATAATTTTCCGCAGAATCGGCTGACGGATCATCGTATCGGCCTAACCATCCATCAACTCTCCGAAGTAATGGAAGGCAAACTGCAACCCGTTGTCGATGCGCTAATTGCGCACGACCAGGCAGAACGGCTGAAGCACGACGGCGCGGCTGTATGAGAGGGATGTTCGCGGAGTCGATGACCATTGGCGACGCGATCGCGTGGGGTGCTTCCCTGCTGGACGAGACCGATACCATCCCTGCGGCGCGGAGTCGTTCAGACGCGATCCTGCTGCTGCGTCATGTGCTTGGAATTCCCCATGCGGAGATGTATGCGTATCGCGAGCGGCCGCTGACGGCGCTGCAAACGGAGGCGTTCAATGCGCAGATCCAGCGGCGATTGCGCGGCGTGCCTGTCCAGTACATTATTGGCGAGCAAGAGTTTTTCGGGCTGCCGTTTCATGTCACCCCCGATGTGCTGATACCGCGACCTGAAACGGAGCACCTGGTGGAAGCTGCGATCGCTCGATTGAAAGATTTGCCGAGCGCGCGTATTGCGGATGTCGGCACCGGATCCGGTGCGATTGCGGTGGCCCTGGCGCATTCGCTGCCGATGGCTGACGTAGCTGCGCTGGACATTAGTCCAGCGGCCCTGGCGGTTGCGGCGGAGAATGCGAAACATAACCGCGTGGCGGCGCGCATTCGATTTATCGAGTCGGATTTGCTGCGGGCGGTTGCGGACGAGCGCTTCGCTGCCATCGTGTCGAACCCGCCGTATGTCGCCGAATCTGAACGCAAGTCCCTGCCCACGGAAGTGCGCGAATACGAACCGGAACAGGCGCTGTTTGCCGGTCCTACGGGGCTGGAAGTGTATCGACGGCTGATTCCGGAGGCGCTTCCGCTGCTGGAGTCCGGCGGATGGCTGATGATGGAAACTGGTCATAACCAGCGGGATGCGGTGGGTGCGTTGTTGCAGGGCGAGGATTGGGATGGCGTTGAGTTTATCGCTGACCTGCAGGGAATTCCACGCGTGGCGGTGGCGCGCAAGCGGTAAATTCGGTCGGAGTGAGTAGCTTAACCCGCGAAAGCGGGGAGAGTGTTAATCCGCCGCCGAAGATCTTTTCGAGGCAAGCTGGTGCTTGTTTCCAAGGTGTGCAGGTGAAGCTCGGTACGCCATTCTATCGATCGATATGGAACACCGCGCGAATGTTCTTGCTATGCGGGATGCTGGTTTGCCTGATTGCGCAAACGCTGCATGCGGCCGAGTTGAAAGAACGGACCGCGACGGCGTTTGACAGCTATATTGCGGCGTCTGAAAAGCGCATGCAGGCGGAACTCCAGAATGGCACCTTCCTCTATATTGATGGCCTGCCGCCGGAGCGCCGCCGGGAAGCCTATGCGCAGCTTCGGGATGGGCAAATCCTGGTAGAACAACTGCATGCAAAAGTGGAAGGCAATCCCATCAAAGTTCCCGGTGGACTGATTCACGACTGGATTGGCGTGATCTTCATCCCAAACGTGTCGCTGGCGCAAACGGTCGCCGTCGCCCAGGATTATGACAATTACAAGGTGATCTACAAACCTGATGTGAGCCAATCGAGACTTGTACAACGGAGCGGCGACAACTTCAAAGTGTTCCTCCAGTTCTACAAGAAATCGCTGATCACGGTCGTTCTGAACACGGATTACGATATCAATTATGAACGCTTCGGCCCGGATCGAGTGGTGAGCAAGTCCCACTCCACGCGAATCGCCGAGCTGCAAGACGCTGGACAGGCGGACGAGCGGGAATTTCCGGTCGATGGAGGGCATGGCTATCTTTGGCGCCTCGACAGCTACTGGCGGCTGGAGGAAAAAGATGGCGGCGTTTACGTTCAGCTAGAATCGATCGGACTGAGCCGTGGGGTGCCGGCCATTTTCGCGTGGCTGGTAAATCCGTTGCTAGAAAGCATTCCCCGTGGATCGCTGACGGGGCTGCTGGGCGCAACGCGTCGGTATCTCGCCGCACATGGTCAGAGCGTTGATAACCAGGGCGCCTCCGATTGACTTGCCCCTGAAACGGAGGCGTGCCGCAACGGGTGCATCGGCCCGCATCAAGCCACAACAAGTTTCGATGGGGGCACCAGCCGGCAAACCTGCGCTATGATCGAACAGCATTCTTGCGAAGGGGCACCATGACAGGTGAACGACGCGGCAGCAAACGGATCTCCCCGCTGGAGATGAGCGGTGAGGAGTTTCGATCTGTCGGACATGCGCTGGTGGACCGCATCGCCGGCTTTCTCGATTCACTTCCACAGCGAAAAGTGACGACTGGAGAATCGCCGACGGAGATTCGTCAAGCGCTGGGTGCAGCGCGCACGTTGCCATCGCAGGGCGCAGATCCGGCGCATCTGCTGGATCTTGCCGCCGACCTGCTGATGGAGCATTCTCTGTTCAATGGGCATCCTCGTTTCTGGGGATACATTACGTCTTCCGCCGCGCCGTTGGGAGCGCTGGGCGAATTGCTGGCGGCGGCTGTAAATCCGAACGTGGGCGCGTGGCTGCTGTCGCCGATGGCCAGCGAGATTGAGGCGCAGACGATTCGCTGGGTTGCGGAAATGATCGGCTATCCGGCGACATGCACAGGTCTGTTTGTCAGCGGCGGCAACATGGCGAACTTTGTATGCTTTCTTGCAGCGCGACAGGCGCATGCGGAAAAGAATGTGCGTGTCCAGGGAATGGACGGCACGCGGCTGCGGGCCTATTGCTCGAAAGAAACGCACACGTGGATTCAGAAGGCCGCAGACATCGCGGGTCTGGGGACGGACGCGATTCGATGGATCGCAACTGACGGCGAAATGCGGATGGATGTCGCAGCGCTGCGGGCACAAGTCATGCAGGACAGGGCCGCGGGTGAAACGCCGTTTCTAGTGATCGGCAATGCGGGTTCCGTCAGCACGGGCGCGATCGATCCTCTGCCCGAGCTGGCCGAGGTGTGCCGCGAGTTCGATTTGTGGTTCCATGTGGATGGCGCGTACGGCGGCGTGGCTGCAGTATTGCCCGACGCGCCGGCGGAGTTTGCGGCACTGCGGCTGGCAGACTCGGTGGCGGTGGATCCGCACAAGTGGCTGTATGCTCCGCTGGAAGCGGGTTGCGCGCTGGTTCGTGATGGAGAGAAGTTGCGCGATGCATTTGCCTATCACCCGCCCTATTATCATTTTGGCGCCGAGGCGATCAATTACTTCGACCTGGCGCCGCAGAATTCACGCGGGTTTCGAGCCTTGAAAGTATGGCTGGCGCTGCAGCAGGTGGGTCGCGACGGGTATATCCAGATGATTGCCGAGGATATCCGGCTGGCGCAGGAAATGTTTCGGAAGATTCCGCAATATAGCGCGCTGGAAGCGCTGACGCAATCGCTGAGCATCACGACGTTTCGTTATGTCCCGCCGGATCTGAAAGCTTGCGATGAGAGGGTTGAGACGTATCTGGACGAATTGAATGAAGCGCTGCTGACGCAGTTGCAGAATGGCGGCGAGGCGTATCTATCGAATGCAGTGATCCAGGGAAGGTTTGCGTTGCGCGCGTGCATTGTGAACTTCCGTACCTCGGTGGAAGATGTGGAAGCTTTGCTGCCGATTGTCGTCCGGATTGGCGATGCACTGGATGCGACGATGCGGCCGCGGTTGCAACTCGACGCTAAGGAATGTGGAGGGATTGAGAAATGACGGTTCATGTATTTTTGTTTCAATGGAAACCGCAGGCTACCGAGCAGGACAAACAACATGCGGCAGAGAAAATTCGCGCCCTGCAGGGACAGATTCCCGGGCTGATCGAGACCAGCTACAACGCGAACACTTCGCCGCGTTCGCGGGGATTTACTCATGGCGGCGTAATGAAGTTCCGCGATGCAGCGGCGCTCGCGGCCTACTTCACTCATCCTGTGCATCAGAAACTGGTGGACTGGTTGATGCCGCTGCTAGCTGTCGCCGCGGAACTGGACTACGAAGCGTAGCGGGGAGAGGCCGCGGAAAAGTCAGTAGCGGGACATTCTCTGGCGAAACCAGGCTGCAAGTTCCTGCTCGCTGAGAACACCAGCAGCGACCGACTCCATGGTTCGGACGGCATCCGCTGGATCGAAGCGCAAAGCAAATCCGTTGTCGGCAAGAAAGAGCCGGGCAGCCACCCATCCGGTACGTTTGTTGCCATCGGCAAAACAGTGGCTTCGCGCCAGACGGTGCGCGTATGCGGCGGCCAGGTCGGCAGCATCCGGCGACTCGTAGGCCGCAAGATTTCGAGGATGGGCCAATGCCGCTTCCACGCGGCCAGCGTCCAGAATGCCGGATGGTCCACCATGTTCGGCAATCTGGCGATCGTGGATTGCGTACAGCATATCCGCGCGAATCCATCGCCGACGCTTCACCGGGAGAGAGCTTTCAGAATCTCCCGATCATCGTGCATGATGTCCTCGGCAAGCTGGATCTGGCGTTCGAAATCGGGATTGTATGGGGTGAGCCGGTAGCCGTCTGGCGCTTCGGTCAGGTACAGCGAATCGCCCTTTTTCACCTTGAGCCGCGCCATCACTTCCTTGTTCAAGATGATTCCAGCGGATGCGCCGACCGTCGTGACTTTGAGCTTAGGCATGGAGCCTCCCGTCGACAACTATATAATTAGCATTATATAGTTTCGACGGCGCGTTTCGCGGTAATTTGAACAACTCAGATGGGTTGCGCTGTGAAGCAGGTCTTCCGCGTTGGCGGAAGACCTGAGAATTTCGCTAGCCGAGATTGACTTCTGTGCGCTCTTTGAGGCGAATCTCCATCCGATTGTGGAGCGGATCGGCGTCGAGCAGAACATGATCGCCGTGGACCACTTCGCCATCGAGAATTTTAATGGCGAGCGGGTCCTGGATCAGGCGTTGAATCGCGCGCTTCAGCGGGCGAGCTCCGTAGGCGCGATCGTAGCCGGTCAAGAAGAGCTGACGTTTCGCCGCTTCGGTCATTTCGACGGTGATGCGACGATCGGCGAGCATGCGATTCAGGTCTGCAATGCGCAGCGTCAGGATACTTTCCAACTGCTCTTCGCCGAGCGGGCGGAAGATGACGATGTCGTCGACGCGGTTGAGAAACTCCGGCCGGAAACTTTGCCGAAGAACCTGCATGACCTGTTCGCGCGCGATGTCAAAGGACGATTCCGTCTCCAGCGCTTCCGTGTTCAGAAATTGCGCGCCCAGGTTGGAGGTCATAATGAGCACCGTGTTTTTGAAGTCGACGGTACGGCCGCGCGAGTCGGTGAGGCGGCCATCGTCGAGCACCTGCAGCAGCACGTTGAAGACATCGGGATGCGCTTTTTCGATTTCGTCGAACAGCACGACAGAATACGGGCGACGGCGCACGGCTTCCGTGAGCTGGCCGCCCTCGTCATAGCCGACATAGCCCGGAGGCGCGCCAATCAAGCGCGAAACTGCATGCTTCTCCATGTACTCCGACATGTCGATGCGGGTCATCGCCTGCTCATCGTCGAATAGAAACTCCGCCAGGGCGCGAGCCGTTTCGGTTTTGCCGACTCCGGTGGGCCCTAGAAAAATAAAGGAGCCAATCGGTTTTTTCGGATCGCTGAGGCCGGCGCGAGAACGGCGAATCGCATTCGCCACCACGCGCAGGGCTTCGTCCTGACCGATGACGCGCTCGCGCAGACGATCTTCCATCTGCACCAGCTTTTGGACTTCGCCCTCCAGCATTTTTGAAATTGGAATGCCGGTCCACTTGCTGACGATTTTCGCAATGTCTTCTTCGTCGACTTCTTCTTTCAACATGCGCGGTCCGCCGGCAGCACCTTCCTGGGCGGCGTTCAACTGCTTCAACTCAGCCTCCAGCTTGGGGAGCTCGCCGTACTGGATTTGCGCGACGCGTTCGAAATTGCCACGGCGGGTCTGCTCCTCCGCATCCTGGCGCAAGGCTTCCACCTGCTTCTTCAGATCCGAAAGACGAGTGATATCGCCGCGCTCTTTTTGCCAGTGGGCGCGCAGGGCTGCGATTTCCTCATGCAGCGTCGCCAGCTCCCTGGTGACTTCTTTCAGGCGTTCTTTGGAGTTTTCGTCCTTCTCCCGTTTCAACGCCGTTCGTTCAATTTCAAGCGAGGTGGCGCGGCGTTCCAGTTGATCGATCTCCGTGGGGACGGAACCAATCTGGATAGCGAGGGATGCCGCTGCCTCGTCCACCAGGTCGATCGCTTTGTCTGGCAGGAAGCGATCAGAAATGTAGCGATGTGACAATGCTGCCGCGGCGACGATGGCGGAATCCTTGATGCGCACGTTGTGGTGCGCCT
Organism: Acidobacteriota bacterium; assembly: GCA_021793595.1. Next base: position 25,401 of record JAJYSL010000006.1, on the reverse strand, counting down.
CGTAGCGATCTTTCAGACCGCGCAGAATCGCGATGGTGTCTTCGACATTGGGCTCGCCGACGTAGACGATCTGGAAGCGCCGTTCGAGCGCCGCATCCTTCTCAATGTACTTGCGATATTCGTTCAGCGTGGTAGCGCCGATGGCCCGCAACTCGCCGCGTGCCAATGCCGGCTTCAGCATGTTACTGGCGTCAATGGCACCTTCTGCCGCGCCTGCACCGACAAGGGTGTGCAGCTCGTCGATGAAGAGGATGATGCCGCCCTGTGCATCTTCAATGTCTTTCAACACAGCCTTCAGACGATCTTCAAATTCGCCGCGGTATTTTGCCCCGGCGAGCATGGCGCCCAGGTCGAGCGAGATGACGCGCTTGTCGCGCAGCACGTCCGGCACGTCGCCGGAAACGATGCGGCGCGCGAGGCCTTCGACAATGGCGGTTTTGCCAACGCCGGGTTCACCGATCAGTACAGGATTGTTTTTGGTGCGCCGTGAAAGCACCTGAATCACTCGCCGAATCTCTTCATCGCGGCCAATCACGGGATCGAGCTTGCCGCGACGCGCCAGCTCGGTCAGGTCGCGAGCATAGCGTTCCAGCGCCTGAAATTTCGCTTCAGGATTTTGATCGGTCACGCGCTGGGTGCCACGCACGGTGGTCAAAGCACGCAGAATCGCATCGTGACTGGCTCCGACTGCTGCCAGCGCCATTTGCGCGGGATCATTTTTCTGCTGCGCGATAGCGAGCAGCAAGTGCTCGGTGGAAACATATTCATCTTTAAAGTTGGCGGCTTCTTGAAAAGCCTGCTCGACAACCTTGAGGAAGGCTTTCGAGGGCTGCGCCTGGTTGGAGTCGCCGGAAACTTTTGGAAATGTGGCGAGGGCCTGCTCGAGTTTGGCGCGCAGAGCCTCGGGATTGGCGCCAGCCTTCTGCAGGACGGGCGTGACGATTCCTTCTTTATCCTGCAGCAAGGCCAACAGCAAATGCGTTGGTTGCAGTTCCGGATTGCCGTTGTCGCTGGCCAGTGTGGTGGCCGTCTGTACGGCGTCCTGCGCTTTTACAGTAAGTTTGTCCCAGCGAACGGCCATGATGCTTATCCTGCTTTCGTATGAAATTTTTGAATCATTCTACGTTTATGGATGAAGAAAACAGGGCAGGAGTCGCGTTTTCCGCGAACGCCCTGCCCTGCCTGGATGAATCAAATCCAATCCGATGCTGCTTCGAAGCTATTATGCGGCAGGTTTGGACTCGGTGGATTTGGATTCGACGGTTTTTGGTCCGCCGGCTGCAGTGGCTCCGCTGACCGAAACCTTAATCTGTTTCGGCTTGGCTTCGGCGCGCTTGCCCAGTTCGATGGTTAAGACACCGGCATCGTAATGTGCCTTTACGCTCTCCTGGTCCAATGTGTTAGGAAGTGTGAAGACGCGGGCAAAACTGCCATAGCGACGCTCGATGCGGTGATAATTTTCCTCCTTGGTTTCTTTTTCGAAGCGGCGTTCGCCGCGAACTGTGAGCGCATTGTTCTCCAACTGAATGTCGAAGTCCTCAAGCTTCATGCCGGGAACTTCCAGTTTGAGCACAATGTGGTTCGGATCTTCATAGATGTCGACGGGGGGAACAAATGCGCTCGAGGAAAGGGATTCATCCTCGCCGCGATTTACGTCGCGCAGAAAAGAATTGAGACTGTTCTGCAGTGCATACATGTCTTGAAACGGTGTCCAGCGTGTAATGGCCATGGGCCTTCCTCCTGACTGCTTTTTTTGAAATAGGTGGGGACGCGGCGGGCGGAATCCACAGCCCAGCCGAGTGCGCCTGGAAATACTATAGCACATGAAGGAAGATTATGTGAGTGTCTTTATATCAAATTTATATTTTCCGTAAACTATTGGAAAAATAGGTTCGATTTCCGAGCCTACCTGGGAGTGCCGGGCTCCATCTCATCCTTGGCTTCGATCACGTCGTCTTTGGTGGCGGGGCGACCGTCGCGAACGCTCTCCGCTCCCAGGGAATTTTCGCTTCCGGCAGGGGCGTCGCGATCAATGGTGGGGTGGGATTCGGTAGCCGGAATTGGACTCGAATTGGGGTCGACGGGCTTGCCTGTTTTTTCTGGAATAGTGGGCATAATTCCCTCTTCTCGCGCTAAGGGGTAGGATGCAGGAAGACGGATCGCGGGTTTCGAGGCTCCAGTGCTGCGGTTGCGGTGGCTGCGGCGATGGCGAGATCCGGTTTTTCAACAGAATGAACAGGCTGACTCACCGGAATCGCCGAAGGATCCTTCGGCATCCTACCCTCTGACAGGAGAAAAGCGAATGAAGCGCCAAACCTGGATACCCCTTGCTCTCGGAATCGTCGCCACATATATTTTTTTGGATCGCCGTGCCGCCCGGCACGCCGCCGAGTACGACAAGTTGGACACAGTCGTAAACAGAACCGACCTGTGGGGAAGCAAGCAGCGCATCGCAGGAACCGGGCGAGAGTTGATGGGAAAGCTGAAGGAAGGCGTAGGCCGAATCACGGGCGACGATGACCTGGCAGGACGAGGCGTAGTCGATCAGATTGCGGGCGCGGTGCAGGACGCGGTGGGCAAAGCGGCCAATGCCGCCAGCGACACCATTCGCGACCTCAATCGCCAGTAAGCGGCCGCGGACACCTTCATTTCTCTGATCCCGCAGGGGTGTGGCACTCCCAAGTGAGTGAGCTGCGAGCTCTGCACGAGTTTGCGTATCCGTGTCTCCTGGCGAAGATGGCGTAAAGTTTGTCGCGCCCTCGCGTCTAACGCATTTTTTTATTTCCCCCGCATCCCTGCGGGTAGCAAACAAAGTCTGTCGGGACTTCCCCGCGCAACAATCCGCGCAGCATCCTGATACAACTAGAGAAGGCATTCATTCACGCATGAGCTCACTGGCCCTATTTCTATTGCAGATCGCCGTCATTGTGTTGGTGACGAGCATCTGCGGAGTCCTGTTGGCCAAACTGGGTCAGCCGCGCGTCGTCGGAGAAATGCTGGGCGGCATTCTTTTGGGGCGCTCAGTGTTTGGCTATGCCATGCCGCATCTGATCGCCAATCTGTTTCCTCCCAATTCCCTGCATACGTTGTCGCTGGTCAGCGAACTGGGCATGGTTCTCTACCTGTTTCTGGAGGGGATGAACCTGGATTTCGAGTCGGTGTGGAAGCAGCGACACACAGCGATGAAGATCAGCCTGCTCTCCATGGCGATTCCCTTTGCGCTGGGCTGCGGGCTGGGCGTGGTGATGTATCGCAATTTTCATGGAACGAATGCCAACTTCGCCGCTTTTCTGCTGTTTATCGGTGTCGGACTCTGCACGACCGCCTTTCCGGTGTTGGCGCGCATGCTGCGCGATAACGGAACCGGCGATGCCAAGCTGAACATGCTGGCGCTGGTGTGCGCCGCGATTGCGGATGTGCTGGGCTGGATTCTGCTGGCGGTGGCGTTGATGATCGACTCCGCCAACTCGACGGTTTGGTTCCTGCTGTTGAAGATGTTTTTGCTGGTGGCGTTCGGAGCTTTCCTGCTGGGGGTGGTACGGCCTTTACTGGCCCGGCTGGTACGCTGGAAAGGCGCGCCCAATATAACGCAGGTGCTGCTGGCGGTTTTCCTGGTCTTTATCCTTGGATGTGCGTTCGTCACCGAACGCCTGGGTGTGCATGCGCTGTTCGGCGCCTTCCTTGCGGGCATGTGCGTTCCTCGGCTGCACCACTGGCATCGCCAGTTGGAGCGCACGATTCATCCGCTGGTTTCTGTTCTGCTGCTGCCGGTATTTTTTGCGGTGACGGGCATCCACACTGAGTTTCGCGACCTGGGCGGCAAGAGTATGCTGTTTTGGTTTCTGGTACTGCTGGCGGTGGCCATTGCAGGCAAAGTGGGCGGCACCTATTATGGCGCGCGGAGATCGAATCTTCCGCCTCGGGAATCGATGTTGCTGGGCTTTCTGATGAATACCCGCGGGCTGATCGAACTGGTGGTAGTCAATCTGGCGCTGCAGGCCGGGGCGATCAATACGCAGATGTTCACCATTCTGGTGCTGGTCGCGCTGATCACCACGGCCATGACGGCACCCGCATTAAAGCTGCTGAAGAAAAAGCCGGACGTCGAGGCGCCGGTTGCCGCCACTGCGGGTTAGGTGGAATTCTTAATCCGCCTGTCGGTCGCCGCGGCGACGGGACGACAACTCGTCTTTTGCAGGAATGCTGTGTTTGCTCTACGGCAGCCTTTCGATCTTTGTGCCTGCGGGAATCTTCAATTCAAATTGATCATTCGCCAACGGATGATTGAATGTGAGCTTCGTGATCGTCAGGGCGAGTTGATACCCATCGATCGGCCGACTGATAACAATCTTTGTCGGGTATGCAATCTGGTCGAAGGTGCGGTAGTCGCTATACAGGGTGCGGGTCACCAGGATGCCGTGATTGTCGTATTCATCCTGTTGGAATGGCAGCAGGTTGGAGCGGCTGATATGAACCACCCGCTCCGGCATCAACCGACGGCTGTCTCCAATACGCCGCAGAATGCCAAGCTCGTAGTCCGGCTCGGCGATTAAGTGGTGGGAGTGGGGATCGCGAACAATGCCGGTATCGCTGGTGACGTAGACGAAGTCTTCCGGCTCCACTTTCTTGATCAACAGCGAATCGTAAAAAACCGCCGGTCGCAGATTCATCAATGGATTCTTCGCCGGCTTGGTGACCGTACCGGTACCGGTGACGGCGAGACTTTTCGGCGGAATCAGCAGGGTAAACTTTGTTCCGTCGCTCACCATATCGAAGGCTCGAGTCTCGATGACAGGCAGCATCCCCAGGACGCGCAACATGGAAGGCTGTCGCAGCAGAATGTAGCCCCGTATCGAGGTGTAATCCGTCTCCTTACCCTTATCTGCGCCGACGACGGAAGCGCGAATCAGGACTCTTGCATTCATCGAATGAATCGCGTCATATCGGTCGTCAAGCTGCTGAATCAATTGCTGACGACTGGCTGTCAGTACCACGGCGGGGGCCTGGGGACGTTCCAAAATGCGGGTATGTTTCAGGCAGCCGCTCAAGACCAACATTGGCAGACACGCCAGCATAGCCCGCCAGACAAGGGCAGCCTGGTTGAGAGGGCTTCCACACGTCGGGGCCGACGACAACCTACGGAGATTAGCCAGCAGTCGCTGCAAAATTATCTACCATCCCCCGGCTGTTGCGCGGGCTGCGCCTTGCGATACGCCGCCACGTTCTTCTCGTGTTGCTCCAACGTAGCGGCAAAGCGTGAATGGCCAGGATTTGCGGGATCGCTGACGAAGTAAAGAAAGTTCGTCTTAGCCGGGTGCATGGCAGCCTCCAATGAGGGAACTCCAGGATTGCAGATTGGCCCGGGAGGCAATCCCGTATGGGTATACGTGTTATACGGCGACTGGGCCTTCAGATCAGATGCATAGATGGTTCCGCGGTAGCGCTTTTCTAGCAGGGCTGCATAAATCACGGACGGATCGGTATCGAGGGGCATGTTCTGGGCCAGGCGATTTTTAAACACGCTGGCAACCATGGGACGGTCGCTGCCCACGGGGGTTTCCCGCTCCACTAATGAAGCCAATGTCACAGTTGCGGGGATATTTTGTGTCAATCCCAGGTGTTGTGCCTCCTGACGAAAATGCTGCACCATCTCTCCTAAAATCTTCTCCGGCGGCATGTTCGGCGCCAGTTTGTAGGTGTCGGGAAAAAGATATCCCTCCAGGCTCTGCGCCTTGGGATCCAGATCACGAATCAGGCCGGTATCCTGTTGTTCGGCGGACAGGAACACGTCGCGCGAACCCAGGCCGGCTTTTTCTATGGCAGCGGCCACGTCGAATATGTCGTAGCCCTCGGGAACGGTCAGCGCGATGGTATAGACGTCGCCAATGCGCAGACGGTGGTACACATCCAGCAACGGCGCAGGATGATCAAAGCGGTAGACGCCAGCCTTGAGCGTGCGCCGCTCCACCCGCGCCACCAGGTCGAAGGCGAATCGATTGCGAATAATGCCGTTCTTCTGGAGGGCCCACGCAATGCCATGCACCGATGTTCCCGGCGCAATGGAGACCAATGTCGGCGTAGATGGTCCGCAGGGCAGGATCAGCAGGATGTAGGTGCCTGCAGTGGCGAGTATCAGAACTAGAACAAACACTAGGAATGCACGCACGGCAGACACGAACTCCAGGGAATTCCAAACTCCTGCTTATATTGTAGGTGGTACGAGCCACTTCAGGGCCCGCTTCCTTAGCAATTCAGATACCATCACCCTTGTGGGGACTCCGTCAAGTTCGCTGTCGCGGGCCGAAGGAACCGCTGTTCCGCAGGCCATTCCGCGCATCCTTGGGTTGGATCATGGGGCGCGAAGAATCGGTGTCGCCATTTCGGATGAGTTGGGCCTGACGGCGCAGCCGCTACTGACGATCCCCCACTCCAATGCGCGCAACGATTTGCGGTCGGTTGGAAGGTTATTGCGGCGCTATTCCTGTGTGGGGATTGTGATTGGATGGCCGATACATCTTTCCGGCGACCGCAGCCCAAGGGCGATTGCGGCAGAGAAATTTGCCGACAGCCTAAGGAAAGAATTCAAACTGCCGGTACATTTGTGGGATGAGCGGATGAGCACGGCTGAAGCGCATCGCCATCTGGACGCCGTTGGGCGAGGCGCGCGCAATAGAAAAGATGTGATCGACCAAATTGCCGCCGTGCTGATCTTGCAGAGCTGGCTGGATTATCAGCGTAACGCGTCCCATGCAGGCCAACAGCAGGCCTGAGCGGATCATCAGTTATTTATACCCGCTATATAATCAGCCAGAACTAAATTGCTGAGGAGTGGAGTTTGGCGATTAGGGTTGCACGGGGAGATGCGCGGTTCCACAACCTGAATAAGGCGCACAATGCGCGGTATCCGACGATGTCCTCGGAGTCCGTCGCGGATATCGCACTCTGCCAGAATGCCGGCGACGTGGCCGAGGCGCTGCAGCAGACGATAAGCGCAGGAAAGCGACCGACAATCCGCTCTGGCGGGAATTGTTACGCGGATTTCTATATCAACAACCCCAATGGCACGCTGATCGACGTGGGCCTGCTGAACCATACTGGAAATCTGCCCCATGATCCCCGGTACCGCATTGGCCCAGGGGCCACCGTCGGCAAGGCGTATCAAGATCTCTACAGACTCTATAACGTGACCCTCCCGGGGGCCAGTTGTTCGGAAGTCACCGCGGGGGGACATATTACCGGCGGCGGCTATGGAGTTCTCTCCCGACTGTTTGGCCTTACCACGGACTGGGTGTCGGAGATCGAGCTCCTGACAGTTGGCGCAAATGGCGATGTAGTCCCGCGCACCATCAACGCCAGGCACGATGCCGATCTGTTCCGCGCATGCCGAGGTGTTGGCGGGGGCAACTTCGGCGTGATTACCGACTACGTTTTCGATACGCTGCCGCCTGCACCCCAGGAAGTGACGATCGTGAGCGTGTCCTTCTCCTGGGCCGACATGACAGAGGAGAAATTTGCCAGGATCCTGACCGCCTATGGCAACTACTTTGCTACGCGCGGGAAAGATCGGGATACCTGGGGATTGTTCACTGTGATGAATCTACAACCCAAAAGCGGTGGGCAGATTGGGATTCAGGTGCAGTTCTGCAATCCCGATGGGACGTGCAAGGACCTGAGCGTACTGCATGAGTTTTTAAATTTATTCAATCGTTGCGGTGCAGACGTGCAGACCACCACACAGAGCCAGCACAATCACGGGATGGAAGGGAACGTCGGAGTCTATCCGGGTGGGCACCGTGGCAGCCTGGAACATGGAGCGCAGCACTTTGCGGAGAATTGCGCGATCTGTCACGGCGCCACCGGTACCGGCGGCAATGGCGGACCGAACATTGCCGGCATGAAGAGTGTGATCGCGATGTCTGACGAGGAACTACGCAGCATCGTGCACAACGGCATGGGCGGCGGGATGCCCGCCTTTTCTCAGTTCAGCGAGCAGGACACCGAAGGGATCGTGAAGTATCTGCGTACGCTGCAGGAAAAGAATGGCGGCGCGGCTGCCGTGGTTGCGCCGGGCGCTCGAAGCGGACGCGACGACAATCAGCAGCCAATGGACTGCGGAACCTACACGCTGACACGCACAGAGTGGATTGACACTGATGGCAGCGGCGGCGCGCGAGGCGGAACCAGACAGCGAGCGGCATACAAATCTGCGTACATGCGAAAGAGCTTCACACCGCATGAGATTTCGGTCTTCTATCACCACCTGACGCGGGAGGTTTCAGGAGTCATCCCGGGAGGCGGGACGATCCTGATCGACTCCTTTGGCGGAGCCGTCAACCGCAAAGATAAGGGCGAGCAGACGGTGATATTCCAGCGATCCAGTATTTTGAAATTGCAATTCATGTCGTTCTGGCCGGATCCCGCGGAGGATGCGGGACACATCGCCTTTTTAAACCAACTTTATGAGGATCTGTACACGTCCCCCCAGGTCGATGCCAGTCACCAGGGAACGCCCTACCCCGGCGAGAATTACCAGGGATGCTATATCAACTATCCCGACCCGGAGATGTTGCAGCATCATTACTGGCCGGAACTATATTTTGGCCCGAACTATAAATTTCTGCAGCAGGTGAAGAAGAAATACGATCCCAACAACATCTTTCATCATGTAATGTCGGTGCGCGCATAAGCAACTGTTGTGCGGAAAAGATCGGCAAGATCGCGCTGAGGGCTGGCATCTTCCAGCCTTCTTTGGGGTGGGTGCGTTCAGACACTTGAACCGCCCCTTGCGGCTCCATGGCGCGAGAATCTTCGTTGTCGCAGTCCAGACCCGCCATGAAGCGGCGCGCCGCGCGGAGGTGTTTCTCCGGTCATCCAGCCGAAGACGGCAAATGCTCCTGAGCCGGGATCACCAGGACCGCTGAATCCGCATGCCGCATCACCTTTTCTGTGGTGGTTCCGATAACCGTAAAGTCCAGGAATCGCCGATGCTTGGCGGTCAGCGCAATCATATCGACATCGTATTCTCGAGCGACGTGCAGGATCTGTTCCGCCGCGCTGCCTTGACGAACCACTTCCACCACGTCGCAGTGAGCTCTTGCATCGGAGGGAACCGATTCACAGAGCTGCTTGCGATTCACCTCGGGAGGCAGGTCGGCTTCCTCCACGTGCATCACAATCAGATGGGCGCCTGCGACGCCTGCGAGTGCCGCGGAAAGCGAAATCGTCCCGGCTGAGTATTCGTCAAAAATGACGGGGCAGAGAATCCGCGAGATCTTTGAAGGCGCGGGTTTACCTCCGGGCGCATGCACGACAAGAGTAGGGCAGCTGGTTTGTTGTACGACATTTTCCGCTACCGATCCCAATCGCATCCGGGCAACGCCACTTCGTCCGTGGCTGCCCATCACAATCAAGTCTGGCCGGTGCCGCTCGGCATACTCGAGAATCTTCTCGATGGGATGGCCTTCCATCACGGTAATCTCACGCGGGATCTCTTCGGGAATTGTTTCCCTGACCAGCCGCTGCAGCTCGTCACGGATTGCGCTTCGGGTCCTTTCTGACTCGGCGGCCAATTCTGCAGCCTGTGAAGGGAGAAAATACCGCGGATACTCCATCCATTCCGCATGCAGGACCTGGAGTTTCGAGTTGTAGAAACCGGCGATCAAACTGGCCCAACGCAGAATGATGGTCGAGGCCGAACTCAAGTCCAAGGGGCAAAGGATCGATTTCGGTGCGAATTGTGACATGCGTGTTGACCCTCCTGAGATTGACCGGAATGACCAGGTTCCCAATCTATCGCTCTGTCAATGTAATTATGCTCCATAGCTTGCTCTGTCCGTGATTGAGGTCACAGGCACTGTATCGGAGTGCCGCGGCACAACTGTACGTGTATGGAGTCGGCCAGCAATCCGCGGCGAATGCTGAGACAATGCCTTCGGCCTGATCGAGGAACACCGTCAGATTTTAATAAATATGTTGCGTCGATAGAGCGAGTAGGTGAAGATCCAGCAGACGCCAACGTAGGCGAGCGAGTAGAGCAGCGAAGCGAAGGGTGCATTCGGAACGGTGTGAAGGATCGACCGGTAGAGGCTCTCCTGCAGATTCGTTCCGGGATGGGTGGGGATGCTGCTGAGTCCCGAGGCCAGAAGCTCCGAGAAGACATACGCTGTGATCGCATTGGTGCCGAAGACCAGCAGCGCGGTGGCCAGGGGAGATCGCGCGCGACCCGATGCAGTGGCAGGAACGCGATCGAAAATCCACATGAAGAACGCCAACGACAGCATGCTGATGCCGCCCGCGAAAAGGACGAAGGAACTGGTCCAGAGCTGTTTGTTGATTGGAAAGGTAAAGTTCCACAAGCCGCCCAGAAGAATGGCGGCGATGCCGGCAACTGCGATGTTCCTGACTTTTTCTGTGAAGCTGTGTGAAGTACGCAGCCACTGCGCCGTCAGCACGCCCAGCAATGTCGTCGCGATGGAGGGCAGCGTACTGCCCAGGCCGGTAATGTCGTGGGTGCCGTCGGACAGATGCGACGCCGAGAACAAGCTGCGGTCAACCCAGAAAGCGAGATTATGCAGCGGGTCCATGAAAGGAACGCCGTGCGTGGGGACGCCGTAGCCGGGTACGGGCACAAAGCGCAGCAACATCCAGTAGCCGATCAGGATTGCGATGAACAGCGCCAATTTGTCGCGCCAGCCCTGGCCGAATAGATAGATGGTGGCAACGACGAAATAGCAGACGGATATGCGCGGAAGAATTCCGAAGAAACGCATGGTGTGCAGGTTGAAGAAGGGAAAGCTGTTGACCACGATGCCGAGTAGAAACAAGATAACGGCGCGCCTGACAATTTGCAGAAAGAGCTTTCTCTTCGGCGTGCCCCGCGAAAGTCTCGACGATGTTGATATGACGGTGGTGATTCCGATAATGAACAAAAACGTGGGAAAGACGACATCGGTTGGGGTGCAACCGTTCCATTTTGAGTGAAGCAGCGGCGGATAGGCGGATCCAAAATCGCCGGCATCGTTCACCAGGATCATGAACGCGATGGTGAGGCCGCGGAGAAGGTCGAGCGAGAGCAGACGATTGGAAGCCTGCGGCAGCGAGGGTGCATGGTAGGTTTGAGCGGCGGAAAACTGTGTTTGAAGTTTCGAACTCAAGGCTGTGCGATCCTCATTTCTTTCGAGATGCACCCACTACCACTTTCTTTTGGTTGTGATTATAAGCGGAACAACCTGGAACTCGTCAAACACAATTTCGTTCGTGACGAGGCTCCGATGGCTTTCCTGACAAAGAATTCGCCGGCCCGCTCGGCGATGGAAACCAGCATGATGTTCCTGACGCCGATGCCCCTGCCATCAAACCGATGCTGGCGACCCGCCAGTTCTACACATGAAGATGCCGCCAATCGAGCGCTGAAGATAAGGTTTTGAAGCTGGCGAGGCGCGTGAACAGATTAATGCGAATGGGTGTGGGCGGCCATGGCTTCCTCAGACGGCAGGCATCCGTCTTCGAGGGAGCACCCGGCATCGTCGCGCGTTTCAAACTGAATGGTGGTGTGGTGGATGTTGAAATTCTCGCTCAGACGACGATTGATGTCGGTCAGAATACGGCGGCTTTCGGAAGGCGGAATATCGGAAATGGTGACATGGCAGGCGAGTGCGTTCAGATGCGAACAGACGCTCCATACATGCAGATCGTGGACGCCGCAGACACCGGGAACCACCTGCATGGCATCGCGAATGTCGGTGAGGGAAAGATCCTGCGGCGTTCCCTCCAGCAGGATGTTGAGCGTTTCGCGCATGATGGAGATAGAAGACCAGAAGATGAGCGCCGCAATGAGGAGCGACAGCAACGGATCAACCCACTGAATACCGGTCAATGCGATGGCCAGACCTCCGATAATGACGGCCGCGGTGGACAGCGTATCGCCGAGCATGTGGATGAAGGCGCCACGGATGTTGACATCGTTGCTGACCCGCGACAGCATCCAGGCAAGGATGCCGTTCATAACGACGCCGACGGCGGCGGTAGTCATCATCAGACGGGGCTCGACGATTTGCGGATGGAAAAAGCGGTCGACGGCTTCGACTGCCAGCCAGATCGCGATGCCGATCAAGGCGAGCGCGTTGATAAACGCGGCCAGGACGCCGGCGCGGAGATAGCCGAAGGTTTTTCTGTCGGTGGCCGGGCGGTTATGAAAATAGACGGCGACAAAGGACAGCAGCAGGGCCAGGAAGTCGGATGTATTATGACCGGCTTCGGAGATCAGCGCCAGGCTGTGGGCGCGCAAGCCGACCACCAGCGTGAGCGCAATGTAGCCGAACGTGAGTATCAGCGAAATTCGAAGGATGCGCTTGGTTTGATCGTTGGCTGGCGCATGCACATGCATAGGATTATTTTACCGCTGGAGGTACCGCTGACAGCGCGTCTGTGGCCTCAATCGACTCGGGAACCAGAACGCGATTGGGGTGCTGCAGGCCGCTCCAGCCTTCGGCGACGATGATGCTGTTGGCGGGATTTTTTGGATCGTAGCGAACGGAAGCGGGACGGCCCAGACAGGTGGCGTCAATTAACGCGGTGCCCTTGAGGAATGTGAGATCCTGGGCACACTCGTAACTGACCCCGCCGATGGAGTAGCGATACATCAGCGTACCCAAATCGCTGGAATTGGGCTGCTCCGACCAGTCGAGAACGGAACCGTCGATGATGCGACCGTGGAGGACGAGATGTTCGCGGCGCAGGCGCTCGCGTTCTTCCGCGGATTTGAGATGCGTGAGGACCCACCAGAGGACGACGCCGCCCACAGCAGCGACAGATGCTGCGGTGGTGGCAATGACAGGTACGGGGTGCGACAACCAAGGTTGCATACTGTGCTCGTCGAATGTATTTCTGCTGGTGCGAGCTACTCTTGAGCATAGCGGAAGTGCCGGGTGGGAGGGTAGGGCTTCGAGCAAAAGTGGTAAACAATTGCCTTATAATCGTAGTTGACGATGTTCGAACCTAATTTGCGCCCGGACGTGCGCCCCGCCGCACCCGGTTCTTCCGCTTCCCGCCGCAGAAATGCTTCCAGCTCGCGAACTGGACCTGAACGAACGAGAATTCGTTCGACGACGGTGTTGTGCGTGCGCCGGAACGATCGCGTTGTGATGGCAGCCGACGGCCAGGTGACGCTGGGCGAGAGCGTGATCAAACATACGGCACGAAAGATTCGCCGCCTGTACCAGGACAAGGTATTGGCCGGATTCGCAGGATCGACGGCGGACGCATTCTCCTTATTCAGCCGATTTGAGGCCAAGCTGGAACAATATGCCGGCAACCTGGGCCGGTCCGCGGTGGAATTGGCGAAGGATTGGCGCACCGATAAGATGTTGCGCAACCTGGAAGCGCTGTTGGTGGTCGCGGATCTGCATCAGACCTATTTGATCAGCGGCGCGGGCGACGTGATCGAGCCGGATGAAGGCATTACGGCGATCGGCAGCGGCGGCTCGTATGCACTGGCGGCTGCACGGGCGCTGATCCAGAACACAGACATGCCAGCGCGCGACATTGCGGAGAAGTCCTTACGCATCGCGGGCCAGATCTGCATCTATACCAACGATCAAATTACCATCGAAGAACTATAGGCCAACAAGGAGCGCCGTTTGAGCGTGTACCCATGCCAAGAGAAAAGTCTGAATTATCGAAGCTCCTGCTCCTAGCGATTGATAGGTACGAACGCGGCGGTGACGATTACGACAGCCTTTGCGTTGAGATCGAGCGGCGGGAGGAGCCTAGCGATGACGACGCCCCAAGAAGGATGAACGCTGTACGCGAAGCGACCGACAGGCAACTAAAGTCGCGGATATTTGAGGGTTCTATGGAGACAGACTCTAAATTTGCAGAATCTTTGACAAGCGACATGGGGATAAAGCAGGCATTGAACCTCGAAAAAATCGGACAGGCGCATGACAAAATCCGGATACACGAAGTGCGAGGCACCGATTTGGAAAGCGCTGAGGACCAGAGGCAGGAACAGTTATCCCCGGCTCAGTCTGCGGATTTGGGCTTGTACTTTGCGAAGGATTTCGTCTCGAATCTCGACCAAATGGTGTCTCGAGCTGAAGCATTGGATCGGGTCGAATATAGCGAGATTCTCTCCGCGACTCAGAAGTCCTTGCTCCGGGAGGCCCATCGCTGCTATTTGCACCGGTTTGATGCAGCAACCGTGGTAATGTGCGGAGCTGTTTTGGAACAGACCTTGAAGGATGTGCTTAAACTTGATTGGAAGTTTGACCAACTGTTGCAGGAGGCGGAGGAACGCAACTTACTCAAACCTGAAGAGTATGGGATGGCAGACGATGTTCGCGAACTCCGGAATGAAGCTGTGCACGACTTAACAACCTTTTTAAAACGACCTGAGCGTCAAAGGGCAACTATCCTGAGTAACACCAGGGCTGTGGTTGGAATTCTCTTGTCGGGAAATTCTGACAGGAGGGAGAGCTAACTTATGGCCATTTATTTACCTGGAGTGGAAGAAGACCAGGCGCTGTCGCTGGATGAAATGACGCCGCGGCAAATTGTGGCGGAGCTGGACAAATATGTGGTGGGTCAGCACGCTGCCAAGCGGGCCGTGGCCATCGCGCTGCGCAATCGCATGCGCCGCCAGAAACTGGGACCGGAGCTGGCCGACGACATCATGCCCAAAAACATCATTATGATTGGGCCGACTGGCGTGGGCAAAACCGAGATTGCAAGACGGCTGGCGAAGCTGACGAACTCCCCATTTCTGAAGGTGGAAGCTTCCAAGTTTACGGAAGTGGGCTACGTGGGGCGCGATGTGGAGTCGATGATTCGCGACCTGGTTGAAATCGCCATCGACATGCTGCGTGAAGAAAAGCTGGAAGAGGTGGAAGACAAGGCCGAGCTGAACGCGGAGGAACGGCTACTGGACTTGCTGCTGCCACCCGCGGCTGTGCCTGCTCCCATGCCGGGACCTGCGCCCACGCCAATTTCCGGATTAGATGAAGGCAGCGACAACACGATTGTGTTCCCCAGCCCGGCACCGCCGCCGCCGAGCGACTCTCACCAGCGCACGCGAGAAAAACTGCGGGCGCAGTTTCGCGAAGGCAAGCTGGACGAACGCATGGTCGAGATCGACGTGCGTGAACGCAGCACGCCATCGCTGGAAATCATCTCCAACCAGGGCATGGAGGAGATGGACATCAACCTGAAGGACATTTTGCCGAACATCTTTGGACAACGCACCAAGAAGCGCAAGATGAAGGTGGGCGAGGCATTTGAATACCTGGTGCAGGAAGAAGAGCAGCGCCTGATCGATATGGATCAGGTGACGCGGGTTGCGGTCGAGCGGGTGGAAAATTCCGGCATCGTTTTTCTGGATGAGATCGACAAGATTGCCGGACGCGAAGGCGGACACGGACCGGATGTTTCGCGCGAAGGCGTGCAGCGCGACATTCTTCCTATCGTGGAAGGTACGACGGTGAACACGCGCTATGGCATGGTGAGCACCGATCACATTTTGTTCATCGCGGCGGGTGCGTTTCACGTGTCGAAGCCAAGCGACCTGATTCCGGAGCTGCAAGGACGTTTCCCGATTCGCGTGGAATTGCAGTCGCTGACGGTGGAAGACTTCATCAAGATTCTTACTGAACCGAAGTCGTCGCTAGTGAAACAGTCGACAGCGTTGTTGGAGACAGAGGGATTGAAGCTGGAATTTTCGCCGGAGTCGCTGGCGGAGATCGCGAACTTTGCTTTCCGCGTGAATGAAGCGACGGAAAACATCGGTGCGCGACGCCTGCACACCATCATGGAACGGGTGCTGGATGAAATCAGCTTCGACGCACCTGACCTGGCTCGACAGAATCGCGCAGCCTCAGAAGGAAAAGACGAAGCGGTCGGAAGCAATGCGACCCTAAGCCTGGCCGCCAGCGCGGACAAAGCTGCGGAGTCCAAGACTTCACCTACCATTCCGATGGTGGAACGCGAAGGAGCCAACGGCGCGGAGAAAGTAATTGCCATCGACGCAGCCTACGTGCAGCATATGGTGGCTTCCATCGTGAAGGACCAGGACCTGTCGCGCTACATTCTTTAGTATCCCGGAAGGCGTTTACTGACTGCCGATCGCGAACGGCAAAGGCAACTGATGACACTCGCCATCGAGTTTTGTGTGTTGGGCTGGCTGGCGCTGACGCCACACCCGGACACGCTGCGTACCGTACTGCTGTTGGTGCTGGCCTTCGCGATGGGAATGCAGAACAATGCATTTCAGCGGATCGGGCCGATCAAACTGAATACAGTTTTTATCACGGGCGATCTGGAAAATCTGGGTGAGGCCATTGCGGAATCTGGTGAGCCGAAGAAGAGGGCGGAAGGTCGAAGGCGATCGGCGGTCTTCTTCCCGCACATAGATTGCGTATGGCATTGGCGCGCTGATGGGCGCTTACGGCGCATTTGAGCTGAATGAGAAATCGCTGTTGATTCCAGCGGGACTTGTGGTTGCCGCAGCGGTGATGGTGGTACGAATGCCGCCGCAGCCATCGTGATGCGGCGATTTTTAGAGCCGCAAATAGGCGAAACGCCCATGCGTCTCGAGCATAGGAATAGCGCAAACCATGCTGGGAACAACCAGGACGCCGGACAGCCGATGGGCCACCAAGTCGCGCGCGACGGTTTCCTGGCTCTCCCGCAACTTGAGCCGCTCCACCGCATAGCCGGCTATAGCTTCGACAGCCGCATGACAGCACAGCAGTTGAACTCCTCGTCGCTGAATGGCCTGGAGCGATGTGTCCGATTCGATGGAGTGCGGATCGTTGGGATTGTCCGACGCATACTTGCCATCGGGCGCCAGAGTGGAGGCGTAAAAAATATTGCGCTCCGCCGCTTTGCCGGTATTTGGATCCTGAATCTTGTATCCAGCGCCGAGCTGATATTTTTTCCACGCATAGTCGTCGAGATTGAGGAGAGTGGCGCGCGAGCGTAATGCGGCGACCACAAGAATCTTTTCCTTTGGAATGCCGAAACCGCGTTCCAACCCACTGAGAGCGTTGTGGACATGAGCCGTCAGCATGTCTCCATCGGGCTCTGTGACGTCAAAGAGCTGCTTGACTGTCCGGCGAGCACGCAGCAGGTTGTTGAAGGACGCCGCGTCCCATTCGGTCTGGCTGGGAAACCAGTCTCCTTCGCTCCTAGGGCTATTGGGCGCTTTGGCCAATGCGCGGTGCGGCAACATGCCCAGCGCGGCTGAGCCGAGCGCGGCGGCGGACAGGAAATTCCTGCGGGTAACTCTTGAAATGGGCATACGAATAGATGTATCAGATGGGAGGATCACCTCGACAGACCCGGCGTTCGTGGCCCTTGGAAATGGCGACCGAAAAATCCATTGAGGCCGTGTCCCGGCTTTGAACCCCAGGTTTGGTAGAGACCGAGGTAGGCGTAGTTCTCTGTCTGTCCGGCGACCGAATGACCGTAACAAAATAACAACTGCAGTCCGGGATTCTTGAAGTAATAGAAGCCGC
This sequence comes from Acidobacteriota bacterium, assembly GCA_021793595.1. The sequence continues at coordinate 7,891 of JAJYSL010000006.1, read as the reverse complement.
CCAGATCGACCATGGTAGCGGACTGCGTTTGCGGGGTGGCAAAGCCTTCCCTGGCGTGAGAAAACACTTCACCACCCAGCGTTAATTTTTTTCCGATGTCGCGTTGCAGCAGCCATCCGGCATAGGGAAAGCTGCGATAGCCGGTCTGGTGGACAATTTGGTATCCAGCGCCGCCATAGCTCGTCCAGGGGCCCCAGCTTTTCTGCACCCATAACGGCAGTTTGTACCAGATGCGGCCAACTCCCAGACCTTTGGCGTAATTGCCGGTGGGCAGTTCCAGCATGGTGAAGGTTCCCACTTCGGGGCGGTGCTTTGTTTCTTTGAGGTAGCGGAGTTTGGCGCCCAACTCCATATCGTTCAACCCATACGCACTGGGGCCAACGGCGCCGGGGTAATAGATGGGATTGTTGGAAGGCATGATGGCTCCCCAGGGCAGAACGACGTGAAGTTGCACGTTGGGAACGACGCCCCAGTTGAATTCAAACGCGGGTCCAACAGGATCGGTTTCCACCGGAGTGCTGGAGAGCGTGCCGAATTGATAGAACTCGTAGTGGCGGAAATCCACCGGCTCGGGATCGTCGGTTTGGAACGGAGGACCGGCCCACACGCTCGCTGTAGTGAGCAGAAAGGGTAGCCATACGATCCACTGGACGTGGGCGCGAAGAAACTTCATGACGACGACCTGGATCTCTCCGATTATTTCCGCAGCAGCAGATCCGCGAAGGGCGGAAAGGTAAGCAGGATGACCACATCACGGGAATCCCGAGGAATGCTTTCTCTTCTCTATGACATGTTTGCAGTTAATGAGAGTGGGCGGTGAGTTGGGAACCTCGCTTCGCGTCCAGGCTGAGTGAACCTGCGCCGACGATCAGCAGAAAGATCAGGCCGAGCAGCATGCTCACATCCGTCCGCGCCTCGTGAAGAGCAGCCCAGAAGCCGTGTTCGATCAGAAACGGAACTTTGGTGGTCAGGAGTGCAACCGCGATGTCGACCAGCAGGGGCACTGTTGCCAGCCGGGTGAAGAGTCCGAGGAGAATCAGGGCGCCGAAGACGGTCTCAACACCGCCGACAAAAGGAGCCGTGAACTGAGGCGCGGGAATGCCGATTTTTGCAAACCTGCCCACCCCGAGCGCGGCGGGAAATAGAAACTTTTGGATTCCTTCCGACAGGAAGACCCAGCCGACAAGGACGCGAACCAGCACGATTGCGGCTTGATACCGAGCCATTTGACTGCTTGTGTCTCGCGATGTCATGTTCCCCCTTCGATTGCAAACCGGTGAATTCAGCGGCTACGGTGTCAAATTTTTCCGTCGATCTTCTATACTGCCGAATAGATATGAATGCGATGTAAATTTACGAAATCCGATATCGGATTTCGATACTACGCCATGGCCCAACAGCGACGCAAGACACAGGAATATCCGGAGTTGTACACCGCGCTGGTCCGGCTGCACATTTTGCACCATGCCGCGGAAGAAGAAATCTTCGGTTTGAGAATCATTGAGGAACTGGCGCGCCATGGATACCGGCTGAGCCCGGGGACCCTGTATCCCATTCTGCATGGGATGGAGAAGAATTCTCTTTTGCGGTCACGTGCGGTACATGGCGAAGACGGGCGCAGCCGCCGCATGTACGCGGCCACAGCGAACGGACGACGGGCGCTGAAAGACGCCAAAGACAAGGTTCGCGAGCTATTCGGCGAACTCTTTGAAGACAAGTAGAGGGAGCGTCTTCCTCTGAGTGTTTTTTACATCAATAGCTTGGGCGGCGGTGTGGAATTGGGGTGCGGCAGCAAGCGGCGGCGATCCAGTTCCTTTCGCACCTGCGTCAATCCTTCGGCGCAGGCATCAAAGGCATCGGCCAGGCGCGCAAACAGCGGCGCTTCCTGTTCAAACTCAAACAAATTGAACTGCGAGACGATGTAATAGCTTTCTTTGCCGGCGCGCTTGAGCGCCTGCAGACTTTCCTGCTGATTGCGGCGAAGCCACTGGGCCGACTCCGGAAACATCCCGGCAAAAAAGAGGCTGAAATCCCCGATGTGCTTGCGGACTTCGCGCTCGCGGGGAAACGAATAGGCATCGCCATACACCGGGTCGGAGGCCACGAGCATGTCGCTGACTTCGCGCAGGGGGCGACCGCGACGGTCACGGATGCGATAGAGCTGTTCGGTTTCGGCAAAGTCGGTGAGGATACCGGCGACGTAGCTGGCGATTTCAGCGTCGTTCAGTTCAGAGGTCTGGCTGTAGCAGCCGTACACGATTTCCTCAAACAATTTCCGCAGCGGATTGTCCGAAGGGACCGCATTTGTAGACATGGCGTGCTCCTATCCATGAAAGTCAGATGTAGCCGTTCAAGTCGTTGGACTTCGTGCTTTCGTTTTTGTTGTGCGCACTGCGTACGGCTGGCGCTGGTTCGATCCTTTCCAATTTCGATGCCAGGCAAGTTGAAAGTACTGTACAAATTTTCGCGAAAAATTCAAAGGAAAATCGCATGTTGGAATGTAATTGGTTAGCAGTCACGGCGCGTGAGTGCGATGCGCGAATTTCCGCGAGCAGGCGAAGAAAAAAAAGCCGCCCCCCCGCGAGCGATGCATGGCTCAGAGGGAGTCGGCTTTTGCTTAAAAACGACTTACGGACGACCGCTGCCTAGTTGGGTGCACCGACGGTCTGCTGCTGATTGGCGCCGAGTTCGGCGAGACGCTTCGCCAGCAATTGCTCAAGATTCTCGAGCGCCTCGCTAAAGCCTTCGATGCCTTCCTTCAACTTGTCGTGGGCCATGCGGTTTTCCGCATGCATCTTATCAAAGGTCGCCTTGTCGATGGTCAATCTCTCGATTTGCAGGTTCTTGGCCTTGGCCGGATCCAGCTTGCGCGGAAGTTCCTCAAATTTCTGGTCGAGTTCTTCGATAAATTTGGGCGCAATGGTCAACAGATCGCAGCCAGCCAGTTCCTGAATTTCTCCCAGGTTGCGGAAGCTGGCGCCCATGACGACGGTCTTATATCCAAATCTCTTGAAGTAGTTATAGATGCTGGTCACGGACTGCACGCCGGGGTCCTCTGCGCCTTGATAGTCCTTGCCGGTGTCTTTCTTGTACCAGTCCAGAATGCGGCCCACGAAAGGCGAGATGAGGGTGGCGCCCGCATCGGCGGCGGCGATGGCCTGGTGCATACCGAACAGCAAGGTCATGTTGCAGTGAATGCCTTCTTTTTCCAAAATTTCGGCAGCGCGAACTCCCTCCCAGTGGGAGTCAATCTTGATCAACACGCGCTCGCGCGAAACTCCGCCCGCTTCATATTGTTGAATAATCTCGCGCGCCTGCTGGATTGAGCCATTGGTGTCATAAGACAAGCGTGCATCCACTTCCGTGGAGACTCGGCCAGGAATGATTTTCAGAATGCGCTTACCGAACTCCACCGCGAGGCCTTTGAAGGCCAGGTTGGCAACGTCTTTGTCCTTGGCGCCGTTGCCCAGCTTTTTCTTGGCCTCGAGCAACACCTGATCCATGATGGGCTGATACTGCGGCAACTGCACGGCGGCGGTAATCAGCGAAGGATTGGTGGTGGAATCCTGGGGCTTGACCCTTTCAATCTCTTCAATTTCGCCGGAATCCGAGACAATCACGGTCATGGAGCGAAGTTGTTCTAGCACTGACTTTGACATTGTTTCCTCCTGGCTGCTGCGTTTCCTTGCGAAGTGGGAAGGCCTGCGCGCGCCTCGCACTACTCTATTCGATGCGATGGATCGCCGACGGAATCAGGGTGACGGGCGATTCAAAAAGGATTTATCGAGCTGCATCGAAAGGAGCTAACGATGGCACACCTCTGTTTGTAGTGTAGTCTGCCTGCTAATTTGACGTGGAAGCGTTGAAATGGTCTGCCAGCACCGTCAAAATGGCTTGCGGCTCGTGGCTGGGAATCACATAATCGACGCCCGGGAGTACAAGACTGCCCATCGGCGACAAAGCGATGACGGGAATGTTGGGTCGGATCTCTCGAATTTGCCGCACCACCTCCTCAAAAGGCATGTCTTGCACGTCGAGATGCACCACCACCGCATCGACGTCGGGAAAGCGCTTGAAAAGCTTCACCCCCATCGCGCCTCCGTATGCGGTAATGACGTTGTGCTTGGAAGTTTCGAGAACCAGCTTGCGCGCCGAAAGTCCTTCCGGCTGCTCAATTTCAATCATCAATACAATTACGCGCATTCGAATGTCCTTGCCTTGGGGGAGCTGCGAAGATCTCGGTATTTGAGCGCCTGCTCTGCCCATGATACCGGTGGAAGTGCAGGAGGAAGCGACGATGTCGCCGCTCAAGCGCTTTCCCTTTTGACCGGATTGCGAAGTACGCCTAGACCGTCAATTTCGACCTCGACTATGTCACCGGACTGCATCGGCGCCACACCGGCAGGCGTGCCAGAGGGGATTAAATCACCCGGATTCAAGGTCATGGCGGCGGAGATATAGCGCAGCAGAGTGGCGATGTTGAAGATGAAATCCGTAGTGCTGCCGTGCTGCTTGACGGCGCCGTTCAGTCGCGTGGTGACGGTCACACCGGCTTCCGGGTCAACGAGATCGGAGACGATAGGGCCCACCGGGCAGAAGGTGTCAAAGCCCTTGGCGCGGGACCATTGGCCGTCGGTCTTTTGCAGATCGCGAGCGGTCACGTCGTTCACAATCACGTAGCCGCGGATGTAGGAGCGGACGTCGTCCTCCGGTTTCAGTTTGTAGCAGCTACGGCCGATGACGATGCCGAGTTCGCCTTCGAAGTCGACGCGCTGCGATATGGTTGGCAGGCGAATGACGCCGCCCGGCGGCAGCAAAGACGAAGGTGCTTTCAGGAACAGGAGCGGCTCTTTTGGGGGTTCATTGCCGAGCTCGGCTGCGTGGTCACGATAGTTGCGTCCGATGCAGACAATCTTCGACGGCGTCACCGGAACCAGCAGCGTGAGGGCAGACAGCGGTTGCGCGGGAAAACTATCGATGACGCGAGCGACGGTATGGTCTTCGGACGGCGGCGCGATAACGCGCTCCATCCACCATTCGCCCTTGCGCTTGCAGACTTCGCCATACTGCGGACCTTGTTCGGTTTGAAAACGGCAATACTGCACGATGCTTCTCCTTCGATTGGCACAACAGATTGGTTAGGAGGTAGGAACGGTGATGGTGACCTCCGCGGATCGGCGGCTTTCGTTGCCGGATGTATCGACGGCCGTGACCGCGTAGGTGTATGTCTGGCCAGCCCGAACGTGCAGGTCGCGGTAGGCCGGGGCAACGATTGTTGCGACACGTTGTCCGGTGCCGGGTGCCGGAGCAATGCGGTGCATTAGCTGATTGGTCGTGACATTGCGGCGATAGACGCGGTACTGCGCCAGGTCAGCTTCCGTATTCGCAGACCAGGAAAGATCGACTTCCGGCGCGCCATTGTTCATGACGGCCGAAACCGGGACAGCGACAAGCCCCGAAGGAGCGGCAGGCGGAAACGTGTCGCGGGTGGCTACCTGCACCGCGGGAGTTTCAGAACTGTTGAGTTGCAGCGTCTGCTGACCGACCTGCTGTTGCACGACGCGACTGGCGCTATATGTATATTGACGGCCGAACTGGGCGGTCGGGTCGAGGGCGATTCCTGGATCGGTGACGGCGGTATGCTGCGAATCCAGAGGCATCAGGCGAACGCGAAGTTTTTGCTCCGCGGGCGCGGTCGATCGCAGAAGAGGACTGGAAGTCTTCGATTTGGCTGGCTTAGGCGCGACCCTGGGCGTCACCACAGTGCGTTCAATCTGAACGCTGGTGTCCGGCGATAGATCGGCAACCGGCTGCCAGTGCAAGACAACTCCGCGTTCGACAACTTGGGCGGAAAGATCGCGCACCTCAGGTGGCGCTTCGCCGGCGAGTATGGCGGCTATATTTGAAGGGCCTGCGGTCTTGCCGTGTTTGTTGATACCAAAGATGCGATAGCTGATGGGGCGAACCGGACCCGATGTCAGCGCGGGCGGCAAGACATCCGTGTATGTCGCGGGTTTGTTAGGGACGGCGGAAATGGTAGCGATGGTTTCGCAGGGTGAGTTAGCCGCCAGCTGTGTCCGACAAAGGCGAAGCTGCACGCTGCCTTTCAACTTCAGGTGATCGGTATTTTCACTGGGCGTGGTCCAGGCCAGATGAACCTGGTTGCCGGTTCGATTCGCAGTCAGGTCCGAAATCGTCTTCGGCAGGTTCAATGACGGCGGTTGGGGAGCGGCTTCCATGCCGCATCCCACCAGCAGCAACGACCAGCCCGCAATCGACACGGCCGCGATCACTGCCGCTCGACAGAAAAGCGACAGCGTGAGAGCCCATCGTTGCGGAAAGCGAAACGGATTGCTGCCTGAACGGATCGAGACACCCTCCACCTAGCTAAGAAAAACACTTGCGATTTTCAGCCTAGCAGAGTTCAAGGATCGGGAGGAGAACGCGGGTCAGGCGGGCAGAAGGTGCTGCAGGGCATCCTGCAACGTGGGAAGCTTAAAGACAAAACCCGCCTTTAATAACCTGGCTGGGATGGCGCGTGTGCTGGAGAGCAGCGCCGCATCGGCCATTTCTCCAAAGGCCATTCGCAGGGCAAAGACCGGGGCGGGCACGATAGCCAACCGATGGAGATGGTGGGCCAGAGCCGCGGTGAATTCCGAATTAGTGACTGGATTCGCGACGACATTGACCGGACCCTGCACCTGGTGTTGATTCATGCAGAAGTCGACAATTTCGATCAGCGTGGGCAGTGCGATCCAGCTCATCCATTGACGTCCGCTGCCCAGATTGCCGCCCAGGCCAAGGCGAAACAGGGGAAGCATTTTGGCGAGCGCACCGCCTTCGCGGGCAAGGACCACGCCGAAGCGCAGGTGGACAACGCGAATGCCCAGTTGGATCGCGGCATTGGCGGCTGCTTCCCACTCGCGGCAAACCTCGGGGAGAAAGCCGTTCCCGGCGGTGGAATCTTCCGTCAGGATCTCATCTCCGCGATCGCCATAAAATCCCACGGCGGAAGCGCAGAGCAGGACTTCCGGACGCTGCTGCAGATGCGATAGCAACTCGACCATCGCCTGGGTTGTGCGGATGCGGCTCTCGCGAATTCGCCGCTTCTTGGCGTGGGTCCATCGACCGCTCATCAGATTGTCGCCGGACAGAAGAATGGCAGCGCGGATGCCGCTAAGCCGGTGCATGTCCTCGCGAAATTGAAAGCGATACGGATCCCAAAAATATTCAGCGCTGCCGGGTTGGGCGGTATGCCTGGTCAGAGTCGCGCAGGAAACCGCGTTCGCCAGGAAGTACCGGTGCAACGATTGACCCACGAAACCGGATGCACCGGCAATTACTACCTGAGGAAAGATTTCCATGACCACCTGGACGCTTGACGATCTGAAGCAATGAAGAATTGGATGCCGGAATACTCGCAACCGCGAATTTGGTTGTCTCAATGGCTATAAGAATCTAATGTCATTTTTTGATTCGGTCGATATACCTTAAATTGGCATGGAAAAATAGAGACCGAGATTTGGGGAGGGACTTTTCGGATTTCCACTCCTGCCGCCATATGATTGTTTACCTGATACATATATATTTCTGCCTGATTAATAAAATCGCATGTACACGATGCAGCATCTAAGGAAATTATGGAAGTACCAGAGATGGAAAAATCAGCGTCCCCTACGACTCCTGCGCAACAGATCGATCCTGAAACCGCCGAATCCTTTATCGGGGAAAAGAAGATCGGCGAACGGATCAAGCGGCTTCGCCTGAAGAAATCGATGGGGCTGGTCGAATTGGGAAAGCACACCGGGCTTTCCGCCAGCTTTTTGTCGCAGCTGGAAACCGGCCGCGTGGTGCCGACGCTGCGCAACCTGGCGCGCATCGCCATGGTTTT